>JBKCUI010000115.1:0-9382 GCA_046318495.1 Pirellula sp.
GAATACAGTGGAAGAACACCCAAGAGAACCTTGCTCATTTCGGCAAACGCGCTGGGGCTCTGGTTCACATCGAGGACATTCTTGGGCGGATATCGAGCGTGCTGGTCAAAGCCGGTGCGATCGATCCACCGGCAAGTTCGACGCAGTTTACCAAGTACTTTTACGATCGCCCGATCGAGAGTTTGCTCAACAAGAATTTTCACCCTGGGCTTGCCAGCGAAACGATACGCGAGGAAACCAAGCTTCGGGAACTAACAGCGTCCCAGTGGGAAAAACTCACTACCGTCGGCACGCTGAGCGTCCCCGAGTTGGTCTTCGTCCGCGGCAGCGCCAATCTCTCCGACCCCAGCAAACGCACACTAGACGATCTGTTTCAGAAACTCCAAGCCTGGCCGCAATACTACTTGATGATCCGTGGCAACGCCTCGCGCGATGGGGACCCGCAAGCCAACTTGCGATTGGCCCAGCAGCGCGGCGATGCGGCGCTAAAGTATTTGCTCGGCCTCGGCATTCCTCCCGAACGCATGCGAGTCGTCACCGGTGAGATCACCGGGCAAACGCGCGTCACGTTCGTCGTAGGCCAACAACCCTTTTGACCCAGAGCTTCGCCGTCACGGTGATACCCCATTATCCGTGATGACCACGACCGCGACGCTCTCCAACGTTTTCCAACAGCATGCAGTGGCCTTGTAGTCCAACCCGTTCCTCGCACCGTTGCCCCTACCGTTCCTCGCACCGCTGCTCCTACCGTTCCTCGCACAGGGTGATGCGCCGTGGATGACCTGCGCTCGCGCATTCTCAACGAACTGTTTGTCGCGCCTTCGGTGGTACTACCCATCGTCGGTGGCGCTACGGCTTGGATCCTCTCCTGGGGGTTCGGCCCCAGCGATTGGCTCAACGCAGCGGGATTGATCGGCGTTTTGGGAGGAATCGGTTGGTTTGCAACCCGGATGATCTTTCAGATGGATTCCATCTCCGAAAAAGCCCTGCGGGACCAAATCGCCGATCAGATCCGCCAGGAAGAACGGCGTCTGGATGCGCTTGCCCAGCGTTTGTCCTCCAACCGCGAACGGCATGCGTCGGAATCTCTGAGCCTGTTGCGGCTCAACCGGACCGAACTGGAATCGCTGGCCCAAACGCCCGGCCTCCAACTGAGAACCATGGAAATTGTTCGGCAAGCCCGCCAACTTTTCTGGGTCGCTATCGAACAACTAGAACAGTCCTGCAAACTCGACGCGATGTGCCAAAAACTCACCGGCCCTGCGAAAACCAAGCTGCTCGAGCAGCGCCAGCGACTGCTCCAAGAAGCCCGCGAAAGCGCCGAGCACATGCAAGCCGCCGTCGATTCGTTCCGAAACCTCGCCGATCAGCAGCAAGAAATGGATATCGACCGGCTGCAACAGGAATTAAACCTTTCGATCCAGGCCGCCCAGCGTTCAGAAGAACGCATGCGACAGTTAGAATCTAAGCCCGACTACGAAGCCTTTCTCCGCGAAGGATCCTAGTTTCCACGACACTCCACGGCGACGCGATCGCCAAATCGATCATCCTTAATCCTTGAGCTTTCCAAAGGGAGCACCATCCGATGTTCAATGCCCTAGGCCGTTTTTTCCGCGCAATCAAGTATCTGTTCACCGGCAAAGTCGACGCCGCTGCCGATGCGATCAGCGCGAACCCCACGGTCATCTCCGCCAACTACGATCGCATCATCCAAGAAAAGAAGAATCGACTCAACCAATACAAAGATGCAATCAGCGCCATGATTGCTCAAGAAGAAGCCAAGAAGGCCAAACTCACCCAGCTCACCGAAGAAGTCCAAAAGCTCGAGAAGCTCAAATCGGGAGCCGCAGCCCGCGCTAAGCAACTGGTCGACAAGTACCACGGCGATGTGGCAGCCGTCAGGAACGATCCGGAGTACGCGAAATGCCAAGCCGCGTTCAAGGACTTCTCAAGCACCTTGGCTGAGAAACAACAACGCGCCACCGAACTCGAAGACGATCTCAAGCAGCTCGTCAGCAACGTTACATCTCACAAGAACCAAATCCAGTCGTTGATGCGCGATCTCGACAAGATCAAAGAAGAAAAGCACGACGCTGTCGCTGATATCTTGTCCGCCACCGAAGAGAAGCAAATCGCCGACATGGTCAATGGCATCTCCAACGACAAAACCACCGAGGAACTGCAACGCCTTCGTGAAATGCGCCAGAAAGCATCGGCTAACGCCCGGGTCTCGCGCGAACTGGCCGGCATGGACTCTAAGAAAGCCGAATCCGAGTTCCTCGAATACGCTCAAAAGTCCGCTGCAGATGATGAGTTCGATGCGCTGATCGGATTGTCCAAAGAGAACAAAGGAGACGATCGCGACTCCGCTGCTCGCGATGCGAAGATCCCCGAAGCCTAACCCACTGTTGTTTCTTTCCTTCCGCCCCAAAGGGTTCACGTCTATGCCTTCCGTCCATTCGCTTGCTCGCGCACTGGCCCTATTCGGCTGCTTGGGTGCTACCCTCGTCGGATGCACCGACTCCAAGCCCAAAGATTCCGCGCCACCCAAGGCCGGTTCGGCAGCCTCGGCTACCGATTCCAAAGGTCCGCCCCCCAAGTTCACCTTGGCCTGGAGCGAATACCCATCCTGGAGCATCTTTGGCGTCGCCGATGAAGTCGGATTGATCGATGGCAAAGAAGGAGCCCTGGGGTCGATCGAAAAGAAACACAACGTCGATATCGTGTTGCAACTGGCCTCGTACGATCAGTGCATCACCCTCTACGGCAACTCGCAAGCCGACGCGGTCTGCATCACCAACATCGATATCCTCGGTGCTGCAGGCTCCCGCAACTCGGTCTCGATATTGCCCACCTCCACCAGCAACGGAGCCGATGCTTGCATCACCGCAGGCATCGACTCCATCGAGGGTTTGCAAGGCAAAACCACCCGCGGCCTCGAAAAGAGCGTCTCGCAGTACTGCTTCGACCGATGTTTGGAAAAGCTCGGCAAGAACCCTGCAGACTTCCCCTTTAGCCAAATGGATCCAGAGCAAGCCGCCCAAGCCTTCCAAGGCAAAGACGCGACCATCCCTTCGATCATGGTCTGGAACCCGTTTGTGATGCAGTCGCTTCGCAGCCGCAGCGATTCCAAAGTTCTCTTCAGCTCCGAAGCGATCCCCGAAGAGATCATCGACATGGTGGTCGTCGGCAAGGATTCTTTGAACAAGCGCGGTGGCGCCGATTTTGCCAACGCCGTCCTGGAAACGTTCTACAAGATGAACGAACGCATGGCCGATCCCAAGACCTCCGATGCGACGCTGGTCGGTATCGGCGCTCGGTTCGCCAAACTAGAACTCGAGGACATGAAGACCATCGTTAAGCAAACGCGGTTCTACTCCGACGCCAACGACGCGGTGCGACTGTTCCAAGATCCCAAGTTCCAAAAAGAAACCATGCCCACGGTCGGCAAGTTCTGTACCAAGTACGGTCTGATCTCCGCTCCCGTCGTCATGACGTACGGAACCGGCGAAGGTGCAATGGAGTTCAGCGTCAAGTACCTGCAGAGCTACCTGGACTCCCAGAAGAAATAGTCCGATCATGATTCGGCGCAGCATTCCGCTATGGTTGTTTGTCACCTTGGCCATCGTCAGCGTCATCGCGCTGCTCATCAGCTACGAACTGCTGTCGATGCGCCAAACGCGGATCAATCCGAAACAAACCACCATCCCTTCGTTTGCCAAATTGGCCGAAGGGGTCCAACGGATCTTCCAAGCCCAAGGTATGCCGGAGAATCCCAAGCCGGCGATGTTTTGGACCGACATGCGAGCCACGCTGTGGCGGTTGTTCTTTGGCGTCGGAGTCGGAGTCACCGCCTCGGTGATCGTCGGAATCTTGATGGGCGCCTATCGATGGATCGAAGCTCCCTTCAGTCCGATCATCATGTTCCTATCCAAAATCCCGCCGACGGCGATGATGCCGATCTACTTCGCCATCGCCGGCACCGACCAGAAAATGTTCACTTCCATGGTCGCCCTCGGGATCTTCTTTTCGATGGCCCAATCGATCTATCAAGCCGTCCGCGATAACGTCAGCGATGAAGCCATCAACAAGGCCTACACGCTCGGGGCTTCGGAGATGGAAGTCATCTACGAAGTGATCTGGAAACAGATCTTGCCCAACGTCATCGATTGCATCCGCTCGCAAATCGGCCCGGCGATGATCTTTTTGATCGCCGCCGAAATGGTCGTCAGCGATGCCGGATTGGGATACCAAATCCGCATGCAGTCCCGCGTGCTCAACATGAACATCGTATTCGTGTATCTGTTTGTGCTCGGGTGCATCGGCTTGATTTTGGAATACGCATTGGTCTCTCTCAGACGCTGGTTGTGCCCTTGGTTTGAGACCGGCAATTAAGCCGTTTCCTATGAGCTCTCCATCCACCCAGCAACATCGCCAAAACGCCCCCCAATCGATCGTCGCTGCGGTCCTGACGGTGAGCGACACACGGACGCTGGATTCCGATCAAGGCGGCAAACTCATCGCGGATCTGCTGGCCGCCAAGGGCCATCGCGTGCTGGAGCGGGCCATCGTGCCCGATGTCGCTCCCCGCATCGCCGAAGAGACGCTCAGGCTCCTGGGACTCCCGGGCGTCGAAGCCGTTTTGATCACCGGTGGCACCGGTTTGGCCGCTCGCGACCAAACCGTCGATGCCGTGGAGAGCCTTTACGACGCCTCCATCCCCGGGTACGGTGAACTTTTTCGCATGCTGTCCTTTCAGGAAATCGGACCAGCAGCCATGCTCAGCCGCGCCAGCGCTGGCCGGCGCGGGCAACAGATCCTGATCACCATGCCGGGCTCTCCCAACGGAGTCCGCTTGGCCATGGAGCGATTGATCCTGCCAGAACTTCCGCACTTGGTCTGGCATGCCAGCCACTAACGTCACGACCCGGATCGCCTGATGACCACGCGATTCCAACAACCCCTTGTGGAGCCCTACTATCTCAACCACCCACCTGACCAACCCGCGCTGCTTCCTCTTGGCTGGTTGGTTTGCAGGGCTCATTGGACTCCTCGCGTTCATGGTGCCACTGCTCTCTCAATCGGCATGCGGCGAAGATCCGGTTGAAAAGGTGACGTATTCGGTGCGCGCCAAATACGACGTGCCCTACACCGAAGCCCGATTGCCATTGCAACTGGCCGACCTTTACGCACCGGTGATTCCCAAAGGATCCCCGTCGACCAAATTCCCCGGTGTCATCATGATCCATGGCGGCGCATGGATCGCAGGGGACAAACTCAACGATGCCGGGCACGCCCGTCGCTTGGCCGCGCGCGGTTATGTGGTCATGACGATCAACTACCGCTTGGCTCCCAAGGACAAGTACCCCGCGCAAGTCGACGATTGCCGCCAGGCATTGAAGTGGTTCCATGAACATGCGGACGAATGGAACGTCGATGTCGAACGACTGGGTGTCTATGGCTACTCAGCCGGTGGGCATTTGGCTCTCATGCTGGCCACTTGCCCCAGCGACGGAGCGCCGCGCCTGGGCGCCTGCGTCGCGGGAGGCGCTCCCTGCGACTTCTCACTCCTCCCCGAAGACAGCTCCATCCTCGCACCGTTCCTGGGGGGCACGCGGCAACAACTGCCAGACGTCTATCGCGAAGCATCCCCGATCGAACACGTCACCCCCGACGATCCCCCGATCTTCGTCTTCCACGGCGAAGACGACCAACTCGTCCCCATCGAGTATGCAGAACGCCTCAAGCAACGCATCGAAGCCGCGCAAGTGACGTTGCAATACCTCACCATCCCCAAGAAGTCGCACATCATGGCCTTTGTCGATCGCAGCGCCCTCGATGCGGCAATCGATTTCTTTGACGTGCATCTGCGCGAGCCAAAGTCCCCGGACCCGGCCGGCGCACCGAAGCCTAATGCCCCGGCTGCCAACGTACCGGCTGCTACCGCACCGTCGACTGAGCGGCCTTGATCGCGCTCACATGCGGTGAGCTCTCGTCGCTGACAGCCATCGCAAACCAGCCATCGCGCATCTCCAACTGCGAGACGGCCATGCCCTTGGCGCGAGAATCGTTGGCCAATTGCTCGGCCACCATCGGCAATTCCGGACGCCCAGAAAACACCTTCGTAAAGATCGCTCGCAACGGCAATCGATCGCGGGCTCCCAAACGATGGCCGTCGACACTGATCACGCCATCGCGGACCAAGCTGGTCTTCAAGCCATCGATCGAAGGTAGGTACGACGTGCGGATGGTGAAGTTCTTGAGGTGAATGCGGCCGGGTTGCTCCAGCGATTCGATGCACAAGGTCAGCCACATACGGCCCCCTTCAAACTCGACCGTCATCGGATTGGGGTTCATGAACCGAATCACGATGTCGTCTGGGGTGTCCTCGGGCAATTCCGGCGGTGGCAACTGCAAAACCCGAGCGATCTCTTCGGCCAGCGAAGCAATCGTCCAATCGCGATCGGCATCGATGGCTTGCGCGATCAAATTGTTGAACGTCGATTGATGCAATTGCAGCGAGATCAAGCTATCCCCAGGTGCCACCGGACGCGGTGTGTACGCGGCGATCTGATCCGTGCCCGCGATTCGGTAGCGAACGGTCAAACGGCTATCGGTGGTTTGCATATCCAACACCATCGGATGCAGTTGCAGCGATTGCAGCGGCCCGATCCAACGCTGGTCGATCTGCGTTCGCGCTCCATCGATCTGAGTCTGCAACTGGCGATCGAACTCATCGTCGGTTTGGCGAGCGATCAGTTTCTGCGTGATCCGCTTGGCCACCGGTCGCGATTGCACGAACTCTTGGTGTGCAAAGTATCGAATCATATCCCCCATGACTGGGATTTGATCCCAATCGGTGGAGAAGCGGCGCAATGCATCTGCCGAGGCAACGCTGGTCGGCGTTCCATCGATCTTCAACGACTGGGGATCGACCCGAATATCGCGTTCCGATTGCACCATGGCTTGCGTCGAGTTGTAGAACGTCGCACCGCTTCGACTGCTGCGCGTGTTGCTGGTGATGTCGCCATCGAGCATCAGTTTCACGTGCCATGCCGTGGCATCCGGAACGAGTTGGACCGCCAGGTTCGTTTGGACTTGGCTGGCGCCACGCGTGTCCGCACCCAAGATGCGTTGCTGCACCGGGCGAGTCGCGGTTTGGTTGCGAGGCATCAATCGATTGATGAAGGCTTCGGATACGCTCAAGCGAATGTTGGCGTTGCGGTAGTGCGTCGCAATCGCATCCGCAATCCGGGCTTGTTCGATATGCTCGGAAAATCGCAGCGATTGAATCGCATCGGCCAAATCGGCTCCGCAGCGATGCACCGAGCGGCTTTCGATCGCTTCGACATCCATCAGGACTTTTCGGTAGTCGACCGGGGCGATGGTCAGCGGATGGATCTCGTCTGCCAACAGATGAATCTCCGCACTGGTCAAAACCCGTCGCTGCTCCGAAGTGACCCGATGATCGGTAACACGACTCAGGAATTCGCGGGCGATGACGACTTGGTGTTCTCGCGATTCGATCTCTCCCCGCGCCAGGTCATCGATCCGATCCAGCATCAGGTAACGGGCCCAGTTCTCACCGTCCCCCGTGCGCACGATGGCCTTGGCCGCATCCTGCAATCGAACTGCGATCTGCTCGCGGTTGACTTGGTAATTGCGGCGAGCGACGAAGGTCTTGGAACCGGCGCACATGCAGCGGTGAACGGGGACCCAGATGGCCAACCGGCGCTTGAGGGCATGGGCGGTCCGCGTTACGTCGCAGGCCAACTCGCGCACCTCGGTCTCGTGTTCTTTTGCCCAAGCGAAACCGGATTGAGCTTCGCGGCGCAGCTCCATCAACGAATCGGCAGAATGGACATCGGAAAGTTCAGTCTCCTTCAAACCATCTAGACGCGACTGCACGCGATCGACCCACGCGACCATCTCGTCCGCCGCTGCGTTCGCCAACTTTTCGCGAAGGGCAGTCAATTCCGATTCCAGTTGCAACGCTTGCGGCCAGTTCTTGGTCACCGCGGTCAGCTTGCCGAGCCCCGATTGCGTGCCGAGCGGGTCTTGCGTCCCCACGATCGAGCGCGTCGTCGATACGGTGTTGGCGGAAATCGAATCGCGGGTCTCCGATTCGCTCATGGCTAAGCGTGGCTGGGCCGCGAAGTCTTGGAACGGGTCGCTTAGAGACGTGGGAACCGGGGCTACCAATCGCACTCCCGAAGGAGGCTCGATCATGGCGATCGAAGCGGGAGCTTCGGTCCGGTATTCGACCCAACTCGAACGGTCGAGCCACTCGGATGCGGGCTCGATTTCGACGGGCATCGGCTCGGCGACAATGCGCGTCGCCGTCCCTGGACGATCGGAAACCACCAGCTTGGTCGTTCGCGAAGCAAACTGCGGGCCTCGATGTTTGACTCGGAAGGATTGCTCCCCCAAGACGAACAGTAGGATCAATGCGATCGCCACCACCACTGCGTAGAGCCATCCGTTGACGCTGCGGCCTGACCGATTTGTCATCCTGAGCACCTCGATGCGTCTTGCGACGCGCGATTCCATCCTTCGAGTCGTCCGATCCGTCCCCATGCGCCCGCTGCTGCGATGGCCCAAAACAAGTTGCTCGCGCCAGCATTGCTGCCTACCGCGAACCGCTTCTTCATTCCATTGCCTTTGCAGGCAAACTCGCGGCCTCTCCAGACCGCATGCCAACATGGGTGTTCGTCCTCCATTCTTCGACCAACCGCGCCCCTAGGGTCAATGCAAGCTCACCGCAATTGACGGTTTATTCGCACCCCCTCCTGCCCCCTGTGCCGGATGGAGAATTTGTGCCGTTGCCCGGGTTTGCTAGCTCTCGTTGCGAGGGGCTTCGAGTATCATGGCGGGCACCCAAACCAGGCTTCCCACACGCGATTTGCTTTCAAGGCCCGCCTGGCCGCAGACGCTTCTTTGTCACCATCGATCATGAACCAACCATTCCCGTCGCGACTTGCCCTAAGTTCTCTTCTCGCCCTGGCCATGACCTCCACCATGACCGATCCGACATTCGCCCAAACCAAAGAACGAGCCAACATCCCCCCCCTAAGACCCGCCACCGTCGAAGACTTGTTCCGCTGGGATCGATACGCCGAGCCGCAACTGAGCCCGGATGGCCAAAAGGTGGTTTACCAATCCACCCACTTCCTCGACCCGACGAAAAACTCCAAGACGACTCAACTGTGGTTGCAGGATGGGAACGCCCCTCCGATTCAAATCACGCGTTCCAACAAATCCGACACCCATCCCCGGTTCTCCCCAGATGGCGAAAAGATCCTCTTCGAGTCCAATCGAGACGGCACGTCGCAACTCTATGTGCTCGACCTCACCACGCCCGGCGAAGCCCGCAAACTCACCA
>JBKCUI010000116.1:0-14255 GCA_046318495.1 Pirellula sp.
ATCCACTACATGTTCGTGCGGGCTCGTACTCGTACGCGTACTCAGTCCGACACGGCGGACGGTACTCGTACTCGAGGCTTGCTGCTCGAAGAT
Source organism: Pirellula sp. (assembly GCA_046318495.1). Lineage (GTDB taxonomy): Bacteria > Planctomycetota > Planctomycetia > Pirellulales > Pirellulaceae > JBKCUI01. The sequence goes on from JBKCUI010000116.1 coordinate 94, forward strand.
CGGGGTTCGAGTAGGAGTACGAGTACCATTGCATGGAGTACGAGTACGACAAAATCAGAAACGCACCCGATGCGACAGATCTGGTCTCACATGACGACAACGCTCTGCAGTATAGAGCCGTGCGGGGCGGAGAATTCGCCCCGGCGAGAGAGAGTACACCCATCTGGATTCGAACCAGAAACCTTCGGTTCCGTAGACCGATGCTCTATCCAATTGAGCTATGGGTGCAGGGTAACGTTGCTTACCACGCACTCGAGTTTCGGCGTTTTCGACGCCAGAACTCAAGCCGCGTGCCAGATTGTACTGCGTTTTCTCCCCTTTTGAAGGGCTGTTTTCCGTTGCTTTTGCCCCATTCGGCAAGTTTGCCCCAGCCCCCAATCCGGTTTCTCCCCGCTACAGCTTCCCTTCCACCGCCAACTGATGGAAGAAATGCTGCACCGAGTCCTGATTCTTGAGCAGCCACTCGATCGACGGCTCGTGGTTCATCGCCTTGGCAATCGCCTTCGTGGTCGCTTCCCGGTTCGTCCGGAACAACACCTCCGGATCGTACTTGGCCGTCACAATCGACGGATCCAACCATACAGACACAATGATCCCAAGATCGTTCGCCTTGGATTTGGGAATGTATCCCGCCCGCACCGCATCGAGCACCCCGTTGGCAATCGCCGCTTGCACCGTCCCCATCAAAATGTTGGTGTACTTCTCGTTGTTCACCGTCACCTTGCTGACCATGACCGTCACCGGACGGACTTGCACGTCGCAGTTGAGGATCGCAAAAATCTTCGAATGCCCCTTGCTCTGATTCCCAATCATGTTGGCAATCGAAAACCCGACCGGACCATCCAACTCGCCGATCAACACCTCCGGCTCGGCAGCCGACCACGCCTCGGTCGACTCGACCAACGCTTCTCCCGATCGCAACACAATTCGCTCGGTTGGCTTGCTCTTCTTGGATACCTTGCCGGAAGCTTTGGTCGCCGCTTTTTTCTTGGCCATGTGAATCGCTTTCTCAGTGAACAGAACGATGCAGGAAATCTCGATGGATGGAACCGCGTTGACGCCGATGCACGGCGACACCCGCCGCGTCATTTGCTTTCGGACTCGCCATGCGGTCGATAGCCTTGGTGATGGTACTCGTGCGGATGCGAAGATTCCAGATTGCCGATCTCGTCGAGGTTGAGCAAACATCGGTTGCCGATCCACTGCGGTCCGAGCGATCCGATCAGCATGCCCAGCACCGCCGCTCCCAATCCCACCAACTGGGCAGGCAATACTTCATCGAGACCATCGAGCCCGGGAAGGTATTTTGAAAAGGCCACCACACCCCAGCACACCACTCCGAGCACGATCGACAACACCGCTCCTTGACTGGTCGAACGCCGCCAATACAAACCGGCGGTCAGCGGCACAAACGAACCGACGAGCGTGATCTGATACGCGCTGGAAACCAACTCGTAAATCGGCGTCCCACGCGTCAAAATCGCATACGTGAGAACCATGGTGGTGAAGATGAAAATCGTCAAACGCATCGAAAACAACAACTGCTTGTCCCGCAACCCGGGCACCAAATGCCGCAAGATGTTTTCGACGAAACTGGTCGAGGGAGCCAACAACGTGGCCGATGAACACGACTTGATGGCCGATACCAGCGCCCCGAAGAAGAGGACTTGCGCAAAGAACGGCATGTGATCGAGGATCATCGCTGGCAACACCCGCTGCGGGTCGCTCGACAGGAGCTCTTTGGCATGCTCGGGCATCTTCAACAGCGCCGCCGCCACGATGAACATCGGGACAAACGCAAAGGCCAAATAGCACAAACCACCGATCACCGCCCCCAACCGGGCCGAGCGGACGTCGCGAGCCGACATCACACGGTGAAAGACGTCTTGCTGCGGGATGGCACCACTCTTCCTGGTGCTCGCCGCCGCAATGAAGAATCCCCAGTCCTTGATCGTCGGCGGGGGCAAAATGTGAAACCAATCGTTCTGCTTGGCGAGCGCAAAGACTTTGTCCGAGCCCCCCACCATGTCGGCCGAGACCCAAGCGATATACGACAGCCCCAACACGAGCACGATCATTTGAATGAAGTCGGTCCAAGCGACCGCCAACATCCCCCCCATCATGACGTAGACCAACACCAGCACCGTGCCGATGACCATGCCTTGGGCATGCCCGATCTGACCGCCGGACAGGATATCGAAGACCAACCCCAACGCAGTGATCTGCGCGGCCACCCAGCCGAGGTAGCTGAGGATGATCATGATCGAGCAGAGGACTTCGACCAAAACGCCGAAGCGTTTGCGATAAAAGTCGCCGATGGTCAGCAAGTTCAGTTTGTACAGCCGCGTTGCAAAGAAAAGCCCGACCAGCACTAAACACATCGATGCGCCGAAGGGGTCTTCGACGACCGCATGCAGCCCTCCTTCGACGAATTTGGCTGGGATGCCCATGACCGTCTCGGCCCCAAACCACGTCGCAAAGCTGGTGGTGATGACCATGATCAACGGCAGCGAATGACCCGCCACGGCGAAGTCTTCGGTGTTCTTGATGCGCGTACTAGCCCACGCTCCGACGGCCAAGGTTCCCACGAGATACAGCAACACAAAGATGAGCAACGCGGTGTTCATGTCGTGGTGGTCAATCCTCGCAAGCGGTTTCGGGGAGAATGCGGCTCGATGTTAGGGAGGGTTAACTCGTTGCCCAAAAAAGGGATAAGGGGTCCAGTGCGGAGTTGTGCATAAGGTAATGAAGGGGGGCGGATGGCTCCAGTGCATTCGCCCCCAAATGGGACCAAGCCGGCGGGGATTTTCGACGGCGAGGCAGCGGGGGGATTTGTTCGCGGTAGGCCGCGAGGCCTCCGGTCAAACGTGAATTCCCCCGGGCGGTCCGATATCGGGAGCAGCGTGGTGCCTCGCGATACCGGACGGCTTACGCCGTTCCGCTAGGAAGACACACCGGGCCGAGCGGAGACACGCCGGGCCGATGCGTCGACGGGGAGCCTGCTTGCGTTATTGATGGTCGGTGAGGAAGGGGAGGGGAATGAGGCTCCCGTCCTTGTCTCGGCAATCCATCTCCAAATGCTCGGGGAACTGCGAATCGCTGCCCAGGATCTGGATCGACACGCCGGTCGATTCTTCGAGCTGGATGATTTCGCGACGTTTGCGGTTGTTCAAGTAAGACGCGACGCTCTCGTTGACTTTGACCAGCACACGCGACGCGTTGGATTGTTGGCAAGCCAACACCAACAGCCGAGTGACTTCGATCGACATGCTTTCGGCGGTCTTGACCAATGCCCGACCTCGGCAGCATGGGCAGTCTTCGTACACGCTGCGTTTGAAGCTGGGGCGGATCCGCTGCCGGGTCATTTCGATCAAGCCGAACGGGCTGGTGCGAAGGATCTTGGTCCGGGCCCGATCGCGGCGCATCGCATCCCGCAGGGACTTTTCAACCTTGCGGCGATGGGATTCCTTACGCATGTCGATGAAGTCGTTGACGATGACGCCTCCCAAATCGCGGAGTCGCAATTGCCGCGCGATTTCCTTGGCCGCCGACAGATTCAGATGGAACGCATTCTCTTCGGCGTTGTCTTCGTTGCCGCGGAAGTTCCCGCTGTTGACGTCGATCGCGACGAGGGCTTCGGTCGGATCGATAACGATCGATCCGCCTCCCTTGAGGGGCACGACGCGCTGATGGATCTTGGCGATCTCTTGTTCCAGTTTGTAACGATGGAACAGCGGTTCGCGTCCTTCATACAGTTGGATGCGATTCGCGTAGCGAGGCATCACCAATTCCATGAACTCTTTGGCGCGATTGAAGGCATCGGGATGATCGATGAGGATGTTGTCGATGTCTTCGGTGAAGGTATCGCGGATGGTGCGAATGATGATGTCGCTTTCTTCGTACACATCGCACGGCCCCGACTCATTTTTGATCCGCTTGACCAAGACCTTCCACAATCGGAGCAGATACGCCACGTCGCGCGATAGTTCTTTGCGGTTACGCTCTTGGCCAGCGGTGCGGACGATGAAGCCGACCCCTTTGGTGATGTTCAGTTCGAGCATCATCGACATGAGTTTTCGGCGTTCGTCTTCGTCTTCGATTTTGCGGCTGACACCGACGCGTCCGAGGGACGGCATCAAGACCAGATAGCGACCTGGGATGCTGATGTAGGTCGAGAGGGTAGGGCCTTTGGTGCCGATCCCTTCTTTGATGACTTGCACGACGACTTCATCGCCGCGACGGAAGATTTCTTGAATGGGGGGTTTGAAGCGAGGGCGTCCACTTCGCAAGCGGCCTCCTTTGGCGTGCCGTCCGCCGGAGGATCGGCTGGAGGAACGCGGGTCATCGGAGGTTTCCTCTTCTTCCTCGTCGTCTTCATCATCGATCCCGGCATTATGGCCGCTCATGATTTCGGCGGGATCGTATCCGGCTTGTCGGAAGTATTGCGGTTCGACGTCGCTGATGTGCAAGAAGCCGTTGCGGCCGACCCCAAAGTCGACGAACGCAGCTTGGATACTGGGTTCGATATTGACGATCTTGCCTTTGTAGATATTGCCAACCCAATTGTTTTGGCTGGTGCGTTCGGTGTAGAGTTCTTCGAGCGTTCCGTCTTCGAGGAGAGCGATTCGGCACTCCTCCGCCTGAGAAACATTGATGAGCATTTCCTTCTTCATCGTGACTGCATTTTCCTTTATTGGATGGTTGTCCTAGGGAGTGTTGTGGTGCCGGGGGTGGGTTGTGTGACCACCACGGCACCTTGGAGCGAGCCTCGACCGACGCGGTCGGAAGCGCGCTGGGTGCGGCGATCATGCTTGGAGCACGATTTCGGGCACCAATCCGGCGAGTTGATTCATCAAGAAGGCTTCGACTTCACGCGCGGTGCTCAAGCGCAGGGCTCGCCAAGCCATGGCTTCGCATTGACCGATGGTGACCGAGCGGATGGCTTTCTTGATGACGGGAATGGCGGCTGGCGCGAGGCTCAGCGTTCGAATTCCCATGCCGACCAGCAGCAGTGCATAAGCGGGGTTGTTGCTCATTTCACCGCAGACGCTGGTGGATTTGCCGTGCGCCGAGACGATCTGTTGCGTTTGTTTGATCAATCTCAACACGGCTGGGTCACACGCTTGGTAAAGGTCTGCGACGGAGTCGTTGCTCCGATCGACGGCCAGCGTGTACTGGGTCAAATCGTTGGTCCCGATGCTGACGAAATCGATTTCGTCGATGAAGCGGTCCAACATCAAAACAGCCGCCGGCACTTCGACCATGATGCCGACTTGAATGGCCGCAGGGACAGGGTGTCCTTCTGCGGTCAGATCCTCCGTAACGCTACGGAGCAAAAATCGAGCGCTTCGCAGTTCATCGAGGGTGGTGACCATCGGGAACATCACCCGGCAATCCCCCGCGCACGCAGCCCGCAGCAGAGCGCGGACTTGAACGCGGAATAGAGCGGGGTTGCGCAAGCTCAGCCGAATCGATCGCAAACCCAAAAAGGGGTTGTTCTCGGGTTCGGCGGGACGAACCATCCCCATCTTGTCCGCACCCAGATCGAGGGTGCGGATGGTGACGGGCCTGCCTTGCATGTCGCGGACGACTTGCAGGTAGGCTTGATAGTGTTCTTCTTCGGTGGGCTCGGAATCGTGTCCGAGGTAGAGAAACTCGGTGCGATAGAGCCCGACGCCATCGGCCCCGCGCGCCAAGCAAGCTTGGGTCTCATGCGGGAACTCGACGTTGGCCATCAGTTCGATGCGCACGCCATCGCTGGTGACGGCGGGTAGATCGCGCAGTTCTTGCAGCTGCGATGCGATGGATTCGCGGGCTTTGCGGCGCTGCAGATAACGCTCGCGGGTGGCTTCGTCGGGCGAGACAAAGATGCGACCGACGTGGCCATCGATGATGACCATATCGCCCGAGCGAATGTTGTGCAGGAAGTTTCCGACGCCGACGACGGCGGGGATTTCCATACCGCGGGCGACGATAGCGGTGTGTCCGCCGGGTCCACCTGCTTCGGTGCAGATGCCGAGGACTTTGGCGGGATCAAAACTAGCCGTTTCGCCGGGGGTCAGATCGTGGCTGACGACGATCGCTTCGTGCGGCAGTTCGCGCAGTGTCGGAGCGGGTTCGCCCGAGAGGGACTCCAGCAGCAATCGTTCGACATCGCGAACATCGGCCGCCCGTTCGGCCAGGAACGAGGAACTGGCTTTGCGGAACGCTGCCGCGTACTTGGCAAAGACTTCGCTGACGGCGTATTCGGCCGAGTAGAGTTTGCGTTGGATCAGATGCTCCATCTCGGAGCGAACGTGCGGATCGTGGAGGAGTTGCTGTTGGGCTGAGAAGATCCCGCCCAAGCGTTCGCCAAGCGTCGCGGTGGTCTTTTCGCGCTTGGTTTCGAGCTGATCGTGAGCGGCACCGATGGCGTCGTTGAGCCGCCGCCATTCGCGGTCGGTTTCGTCCGGGGAAATCAGACAACGCGCAAGGCTGTACCCTTCGCGGTCGAAAACGAGAGCTTTTCCGATCGCGACACCCGGGGAAACCGCGATGCCTTGCAATTCCAGCATGCTTGTATTGGATTCAGCCTGGCTGCGAACGGCGCGATCGATGCGATCGAAGCGGCGAACGGCGAGGCGTGATAGGTGTTAGTTGGATGTTTCGTGGAACTGGGAGTCGAACAGTTGCCCGATCGTTTCGATCGCGGCATCGGCGTCCGGCCCGTTGGCGCGCAAGACCAATTCGCAGCCTTGCATCGCACCGAGGGTCAACAAACTGATCATCGAGCGGCAATCTGCGATCTGGCCTGAGCGTTCCAATTCGATCTGGCATTGAAAGGTGGTCGCAGCGCGCACCAGTTTATCCACGGGGCGCATGTGCAACCCTTCGGGATTGAGAACGGTGACCGTGCGATGCAGGCTGACGGAACTCATGATCGCGTTACGAACCAAACTGGCTGCGATCGGCTTCTTCCAGCAGTTGCTGGATGTCGTCGGCCGTTTTCGATTGACGCAGGAAGCGACAGAATTGATCGTCGCGGAGCTGGCGCGAGATGTTCTCGAGGGCTCGCAAGTGATCGCCGGGACGGTCTGGAGGGGAGACCAACAAGAAGAACAGCGAAGCCTTTTGACCGTCGAGCGATTCGAAGTCGAGCCCTTCTTGGCTGACGCCGACCGTGCCGATCAGCTTCTCGACACTGGCGTGCTTGGTGTGAGGGACGGCCACGCCGCGGCCGATGCCGGTGCTGCCGAGTTCCTCGCGTTTCATGATCGCCTTAATGATGTCGTCTTGATCCGCTTGCTTGATGTCCCCGGAGGCGACCAAGGCATCCACCAATTCGGTGATCACCCCTTCTTTCGTGGTCGAAGCGAGTTCGGAGCGGATGGCTTTGGGAGATATGAAGACCGAGAATTTCATGGATGCATGAACCTTGAATGCGTTGGCGGAACGGCGAGCTTGGGCGTCGCTCCGACCGATATGTTTTTGTGTTGAGGGTGGGTAGGTCAAACCGTGCGGCGTGCCGTCCGATCGTCGGTTGTCGCTCGGATCGCGTGGATGCGATGCCTCGCGATCCCGGAGGGGAGCCGCCGCAACAGCGTCGAATGCGATCCGACGCGGTGCAGGCTTGGCAACGGAACCGAAGCGAGCGTATTAGCACCGATCCGGGCCCCATTGCGGCAAACGCTCGAAGCGTCGACAAACTCGCCGGTCTCGCGTTTGCGATCAGGTATGGCGAGCGTTCGGCGCTCCCTTGTGATCGGTCACGCGTTCTTTGTGCTTGCGGATCTGCTGCTCGACTTTCCCGATGGTCAAATCGAGGGCGGCGAGCACGGTGGTGGAGTCCGTGGCGGCGACAAAGTCCGGCGAATGCTCGGCGGAAACGTTGATTTCCACGTTTGGCTTGTCCAGGTGTTCCAGGTCAACCGTCACTTCGATGGCGTTGATCCGATCGAAAAGGCGCCGCAATTTCTCGACCTTTTCGACAATGATCGCTTGATCCTCGGACTTGAGGTGGCCATGGCGAGCGGAAACGTTGACTTGCACGGAGAATCTCCCTGGTTGCTAGCGGTGGATGAGGAGCAACGGTTGCCCGGATTGTAACCCCTCGAGCAAAACCCCACAAATCCCCGTCCGACCAACCGGCTCAAGGATTTGCAGAATCGCTGAAAACATATTTGATTTCCGGGTGTTCACAAGAAATCCGAAGGGCTTGCGTCTAGAATGGATCCGACCCGGTGCGGGCTGGCACGACCAGTCCGATCGGAGGCCAAAACGCAAGGGTGATCCCCCGTTCGCCACTTGGCCTCGGCCCTGTGGATCGCGACGCGATCGCCTTCGGTCCCTTGGCTTGTCTCTCGATTCCCGGATTGCCATCCCATGATTCCATTTGCAATCTTGCCACGAAAATCCAGTCTTCCCACATGCCCGGATGCGGTTTCTGCCGCTGCTAACGCCCCGGCGGCTCTTGGTCCGAAGGATGCCGTCTGCCTGCATGAGGACGCGTCGTTCGCTGCCACCCCATCCTGGAGCACGGTCCAAAACGCTAGGACGATGCGTTGGCTCGCTTGCGGCTTGGCAGCCCTCGGCGGTTGGCTCGCGACGGTGGGGGATGCCCACGCGCAACCTCCTGGCGGTGGATTCCCGGGGGGCGGCTTCCCCGGAGGCGGTGGCCCTCCTCCCGGCATGGGATTTGGCGGTGGTCCTCCCATGATGATGATGGGGGGAGACGGTGGCCGTGGCGGTCGCGGTGGCGGAGGTGGGGGCGGTGGTGGCGTCGGCGGCCCTCCAGGCGGGGGCGGTTTCGATCCATCGCAGTTCATTACGCGAATGGATACCAACGGCAACGGCTCCATCGATCCCGAAGAAGCCCAAGGGCCCGCACGGTTCATGCTCGACCGCATGGCGCGCAACAATCCCAAAATCGATCTCTCAAAACCGATTCCGATCTCGGCGATCACCGAAGCCTTCCAACAAATGCGCAACGGTGGCAGTCCTGGCGGCGGCCCGGGTGGCGACATGAACGACGAGTCGGTCGACGCCGGCCCTTCGACCTTGGTCCCAACCTTTGGCATCAAAATCGACAAGGCCCCCCCGCCGGGCTTCGGCGCTTCGGGTGCCAAGTCCGCAATCAAAGTCGAGGACCGCGACCTGCGCGAAGCCGAAGACCGCGTCCGTCGCTACGACAAAAACAGCGACGGCATGCTCGATGAAACCGAACTGAAAGAAGCCCGTTGGAGCGAGCCTCCTTTGCAATGGGATCGCAATAAAGACGGCAAGCTCTCCAAGCAAGAAGTCGCTGCCCGATACGCCCGCCGACGCGAACAAAGGGACACGCAAGACCCCAATCGCCAACGCGCCAACGAAGAGGCTCGCAAAACGGAAAAGACAGCCAAGACCGAAGAGACCAAAACCAAGTCCCATCCGTTTGAGAAGCAAGCCAGTTTTCGCATCAGCGACAGCGCTAGCGGTGCGGCTAAACCGGCCGGCGTTCCGGAATGGTTCACGCGCGACGACACCGACAGCGACAACCAAGTCTCGATGAAGGAGTTCGCCCGCAAGTGGGACGAAGCCACCCTGGAAGAATTCAACAAGTTCGACACCAATGGAGACGGCCTCATCACCGTCAAGGAAGTCCTTGCAGGCGTCAAGAAAGGATACTTGAAGGGGTCGTCGAGCAGTTCGTCATCCGGTTCCTCGAGCGGCTCCTCTGCGAGCGCCGCAAGCAGCGGTGCGCCTAGCAGCGGGTCGACTGCCTCCACGGGCCGTACATCGAGCGGAACCACCAGCGGCTCGAGCGGCAAACCGGACGATTCGATGCGAGAATTCGCAAAGAAGCGAATCGAAAAAGCAGACAAGGACAAGAACGGCTTTTTGACTCCGGATGAATTCAAGGAGAGCTCCGCCAAGTTCTCCGATGTCGATACGGATGGCAATGGCCAAATCAATCTGGATGAATACGCCGCTTATCGCAGCAAGCGCTAGCCTGCTTTCCGACTCGCGACGCTCGCCTTCTTTGGGAACCCATCGCCACAGCCGGTGGGTTCCTGTTTTTCTTTAACGATGCACCGGTCCTCCCCATGAAGCCCCTGGTCTCCTTCTCTCGCCTGATCTGCTCGCTCGGTTCGATGCAGGCGCCGTCCGTCATGGCCATGGCTGCATCCATCGCGTTGGCCTTCGCACTGCCCATCCAAGCGCAGGAGCCACCCACTGCCGCTTGGAATGGCCCATGGATCGGCTGGTTGGAAACCCCTTCCCAACAACTGCGTTTGGTCGTGAACCTGCAGTCCGCTTCCTCCGAAGACCCGGCCCAGGCGACGAACACCAAGGCTCCCGTTGCCTTTACTGGCGAAGTGCTCAGTCCCGACCAATCGGCTGCTGCGTATGCATTGACCCAAGCAGCATTGGAAAGCGATGGCCGCTTTCATTTTGAAGTCCAACCCGACCCGAACAAACCGGAAGCCTACAGCTTTTCCGGTCGCTCTCTGAGTCCGGGAACGGTCTCGGGCGAACTCGAGCAAAGCGGGGTCAAGATTCCGTTGACCCTGCGCAAGATCGATCGCTTGCCACCAGAAGGAACGGACCGATTGGGCGCCGATTCCGCATGGATAGGAGACCTCGATATCGGAGGTCGCAAGGTTCCATTGCGGTTGCGAGTCTATCGCACGCCACCCTATGCCACCCCCGAAGTCCCCCGCGTGCTGCTCGATTCGATCCTGGAAAAGGCCAACGGCTTCCCGGTTTCGGTCGCTCTTGCCGACAAGGATCAAATCGAGTTTTCGATTCCGACGATCCCGGGCAAAGCCAAATACACAGCGTCGTTGAACAAAGCTGGCGACACACTCGAAGGTCGCTTTCAGCAAGGCTTTTTGCCGCTGTCCTTGAGCATGAAACGCGTCCAAGAATTCGCTGCACAACCGATCGAAAAGGATGCCTTGGTGCAGTTACTCAAACGCCTCAAGGCCGATGCGCCGCCGGCCACTCAATTGCCGTTCGCTGAGGACAAGCCCAAGGTTTCGGCTGCAGTCGAGCCCTCCATGACCAAAGATGCACCGGTCAGCGAACCTGCCAAAACGAAGCTACCTGGCGGCATTCGTGAAGAAGCCTTTACCGTCGAGGTGCCCGATTACAATCAGCCTAAAATCAAGAACGCAGAGGGCCGCCGCGTGCATGCAACGCATCGGATCTCGGGCACCATCACTTGGCCTCGCGGATCCAGCGAGTCGTCGCGTGTGCCGGCCGTCGTGATGATCGCCGATAGCGGACCGCATGATCGCGACGCGACCAACGGGCCGCATCGCCCCTTCCGCGACATCGCTCATTTCTTGGCCAAACAAGGGGTCGCATCGCTGCGGTACGACGATCGCGGGATCGCGCAGAGCACGGGCGATTTCATCAACAGCAACTCGCAAGATTTCGCCGACGACGCCCAGGCGGTTTGGAAGCATGCCTCGACGCTACCCGCGATCGACGGGGAACGGTTGGGAATGCTCGGTCACGGCGAAGGTGCCATCGTTGCGACGATGGTCGCATCCTGGTCCCGAGACATCGCCTACCTGATCTTGCTGTCGCCTCCAGGATTGCGTGGCGGCGAAGCGCTTCGAGCCCAACTCGATCGCACCATGGAACTGCAAGGAGTCGATGACAGCATGCGAACCGCAGCGTCCAAACTGCAAACGGCGATGCAATCGTTTGCACTGGAGTACGACCCGGGCGATGAGACCGCCAATCGCGAAGTCCGCTTGTGGGTTTCCAACAAATGGGAGCAGCTCAAGGCACTTTCGGGCGATGCACCTGCGAGTCCGAGCGCCCCCCCTGTCAAGCAGCGCGTGATCGAAGGAATCGTCCGAGAGTTCCAAACGCTCCGAACCCCGTGGATGCAGTTCTATTTGGCGTACGATCCAGCCCCCAATTGGATGCTGATCAAATGCCCGACGCTGGCCATCTGGGGGGACAACGACGTCATGGTGATGCCAGCCGCCACCGTGAAACGCCTTCGAGAAGCAGCATCACGCAATGCGGCCTTGGACGCCCAACTGTTCGTCCTGCCCGAACTCAATCATTGGTTGCAGACCTCGGAGTCCGGGCTCCCCGAGGAGTCGCCGTCGCTTCAGGAAGCGATCGCTCCAGCGGCCCTGGATACGATCAGCCAGTGGTTGCGCCGACAGGATTTGTCGCAGTAAGCAGCCAGGACAGGTCGCGATAAGACGACAAGGCCTATCGCGATCAGGAACGAGCGTTTCGGTAGACGAACCCGCACCTGCGAGCAACAATGGTACGCCCGGTGATGCGATTTCCACACCGACCGGCAACCCCGATGAGGCGATTGATGAAGACGCGTTGGATGGACCACGAAGCCCCGAGCAACGATGACATTCGGGACGAGATATTGCGATTGTTGATGTCGCTGCGGACCGGAGAGAGCATCTGCCCTTCCGATGCAGCCCGCAACTTCGGCAGCAAATGGCGTCAGCACATGCCGCTAGTGCGCGAAGTCGCCGCCGACATGGTGCGCGATGGAATGATCGAAGTCACCCAGCGCGGTGAAATCGTCGATATCGATGAACGAAGCATCGAATCGATCAAAGGACCGATTCGGTTGCGACTGGGCAAACAAGCCAAAGCCGTTTTGACCGACGAGGATGTGGACGACGCATCCGACGATGAGGACGATGCGTAAACTGCCGCATCGTTCCTCTGTAGGCAACTTCTATTCCATCAGAGCCCTGCGGGTTCTGGCATAAGCGATCGGACCGAAAATCAACAGTGGCCCCCACGCGGCCATGTCCGGAGTCAGCAAAGTGCTCCCCGTTCCGAGCGAACCCAACCCAGCCGACACAGCAAAGAACAATCCAAACGTTAGCACGCATCCCACGCAGAGCGTTACGACGTTGCGATTGCGCGTCGATAGAATCAGCGGCAATCCGAGGATCAACTGCGTGAAGTCGAGCAACGGTTGCAGGAAGCGAGCGTGCACCATGAGCTTGAGATCATCGCCGTAGTATTCGGACTGGTACCGGAGCCGCCAGATCAAATCGCTCGTCGAAGCGAACTGCTTGGCACTCCCTCCTCGCAGCATGTCGTATTCCACTTTGCTCGGAATAAAGATCTGGTCGGGTGCGAGCCATGGATTGTCCGAGGGCAGCATCAAGTAGTCGACCCCTTCATGCCGCACGCTCGACTTCCCGGCAAAGCTGGCGAGATTTGCAACGCTGTCGACGCGAAAGCCAGCGGGGTGATTCGCATCGGCAGGCATGTAGAACGCGTTCATGCCGCTGAGTTGATCGGTCACGGCCGTCGAAGGCCCTCGAAACTTGAAGACCGGGCTGAGGATCGACTGGGCGTTCGTATTGAGCGTGCGACCCGCGATGAGCACTCCCATCTCCACGTCTTCGGTTGGACGGATGGGGATCAGCCGCTCGGTCCCTTGGAGATCCTGCGGATTCTTGGTCAGGATGTGCGACCATTTCGGAATCAAGGTCTCGCGCGAAACCGTCGCCACAGCGATGGCCACGATCGACATGATGACAATCGGTCGAATGATGCGTTCTTTGCTGATCCCAGCCGCCATCAATGCGGTCATTTCGTTGGTCCGATACAGCCATGTGACCACAAACATGGCCGACAGGAGAGTCAGCAATCCGCAAGAACGATCGAATATGCTCAGCGTGATCGGGCCATAGTACTCCGCCATAGCACGGAAAAAATCTCCGCGCAGTCGTCCGTACTGAATCAATTCATCGAGGTTGGTAAAGACGTGCGCAACGATGAGCAAACCCGAGATCGTCATGAAGCAAATCAAGAAGACTCGGATGTACAGGAACAAGATGTAGCGATCGATGCGCGTCATGCAAGAACACTAGCAAATCCCCATCGCCGAAATCAATGTCGCTTGTGCGATGGGAACCGCCCAAGCAATGCTGGCTTTCCCGGATACGCCGATTGCGATTCATCCATCGCATGCCGACGCATGGAACGCGGCCCGCGCGCGTCGACGCCGCCGCGCAGCAAGTGTTTTTCATCGCCTTCGACGGCCAAAGATCCCGCACCCCGTAGTGGATCTTGCTAAAGATCCCGCACCCGTAGTGGATCTTGCTAAAGATCCCGCACCCGTAGTGGATCTTGCTAAAGATCCCGCACCCGTAGTGGATCTTGCTAAAGATCCCGCACCCGTAGTGGAT
>JBKCUI010000117.1:0-3786 GCA_046318495.1 Pirellula sp.
GGCATTGCTATGCATGACCTGCTTGCAATGCCTCTTGCTTGGCAGAGTGCATTTCCGCAACTTGCATTGCGACAAACCATCTACGAACATCCCTGTGCGACACTTTAGCCTGCGCGATTCAGGTGGTTTTGCCTTGTCCCAGACTCGGCGTCGTTCGATGATGGTATCAAAGGTCCCACCTATCTTTGGTTGCTAGGTTCTGGCGCAAGGTGTTTGAAAGCCTTGCAATCCTGGCAACGATCGTGGTTGGTGACTTAAAAACCCCATCGCACTCAAGCACCTACATATCATGTCGACCGCGACATCTGGCCCGGGAACGACGCCTCCGCTCGACCCATTTAGCCCTTTGATTCCCGCAGAGGAAATGGTCCTGCCGACCTTGCAAGGGGACGGCAAACGGCGATGGATCAATCCCGCTCTGGCTCAAGGCAAATACTGGCAACGCCGACGGTTGCTCGCTTACGCGCTGATCGCGTTCTTCGTGACGCTGCCCCACTTGCGCATGTGGGGTAAGCCGATTGTGCTGCTGGACATCGCCTCCCGCGAGTTCACATTCTTTGGCCATACGTTTTATCCGACCGATACGGCGCTGCTCGCGCTTTTGATGCTTACCGTGTTCTTCGTCGTGATGTTCGTGACCGCCGTCGGCGGACGGTTGTGGTGCGGTTGGGGCTGCCCGCAAACGGTCTACCTCGAGTTTCTCTTCCGACCCATCGACCGCCTTTTCGCCGGCACCATGGGCAAAGGGGGCAAGCCGAAAAAGGTCCTCTCCTCAGCCCTGCAACTCGGACGTTTTGTAACGTACTTGGCATGCAGCCTGTTCCTTGCCCATACGTTCTTGAGCTACTTCATCGGCACCGATCGGTTAGCCCACTGGATGCGATCATCGCCGTTCGAACATCCGCAAGCCTTCCTCGTCATGGCGGTCGCAACCATCGGGCTGATGTACAACTTCATGTTCTTTCGAGAACAGCTCTGCATGGTGGCCTGTCCCTATGGCCGATTCCAATCGGTGATGCTCGATCGCAAGAGCTTGATCGTGACCTACGACATTCATCGTGGAGAGCCGCGCCACAAAGGCAAATCGCTCGATGGCAAAGGGGGAGACTGCATCGATTGCGGACATTGCACGGCCGTTTGTCCGACCGGAATCGACATTCGCAACGGTCTGCAAATGGAGTGCATCCACTGCACGCAATGCATCGATGCATGCAATGCCGTCATGCACAAAATCCACAAACCCGAAGGACTGATTCGATACAGCAGCCAAGACGCGTTGGCCGGCAAACCCCACGCGCTGCTGCGCGCAAGAACCTTGGTCTATCCCATACTCGCCCTGATCACCAGCGGGTTGTTCCTCGCCTTGCTAACCACCAAGTTCGCGTTCGATACGCGCGTGTTGCGAAGCCCTGGGTCGCCGTTTACCGTTCACAGTTCGCGCACGCTCCAAAACAATTTCCAACTCCGATTGGTCAATCGCAGCCAGTCGCCCGAAGAATACACGATCACCGTATTGGAACCGGCAGAAGCCACCGCATCCTGGAACGACGCGGTTCCGACTCTCCAGCCAGGAGAATCCAAACTGGTGCCATTGATCATCACGGCACCCGTCGGAGTGACCGCCAAAGTCGGGAGCGTCGATGCCCGCGCACAGATCCGCGACCGCTCTGGTCACGTTCGCACCATCAAGCTGCGATTGCTCGGACCGCGATAAGCCGCCCCCCATCGCAAACGCGCGGCAGATATGATGGAGAGGTTGTCAAATCCCTCTCCCTCCCGATCGGAGCTTCGCTCATCATGGACCGAAGACACATGCTCGCCCTCTCCGCCGCTGGGGCGATGGGCTCCCTTCCAGCATTCGCTTCGCTAGCCGATGCACACCCAACCTCGCGACGAATCGCTGAGGAAAATGCCAAACCCGGCACGACCGATTGGTTGCTAAGCAAAACGGAGATCGAACCCGGCACCCGCTATCGCAGCACCGCCATCGAAGGCTATGTGTCGCATGCCAGCATCGCCGCCGGGGAATCGCTCGACATCATGATCAGCACGCGGGCTGCCGATCGCGTCGATGTGCAGATCTACCGATTGGGGTATTACGGTGGAACGGGAGCTCGCCGCATCGCATCGCTGGAAAACGTCGGCACACAACCTCAACGCACTCCAGAACCTCGCGAGCGCGGCCTGATGCATTGCGATTGGCCGGTAAGCGCCCAATGGCGCGTTCCCGAGGATGCCTTAAGCGGAGTGTATTTGGGCAAACTCACTTCGGCATCCACCGGCATTCAAAGCTACATCATTTTCATCGTCCGAGATGATCGACCCGCGGACTTGGTCTTTCAATGCAGCGACTTCACGTGGCAAGCCTACAACCGATGGCCGCGGCAGTCGTCCCTCTACGACTTCGAAAAACACGAATGGTATTGGGGCGGCCAATCCGAAGTGAGCTTTCGACGGCCGTATGGCAAGTACTGCCAAATCTTCGACGTGCCCCTGTCGACCGGCTCGGGCGAATACCTGCTGTGGGAGTTCCCGTTCGCTTTTTGGCTCGAGTCGCTCGGGCTGGACGTCACGTACATCTCCAACGAAGACACCCAACGCGACCCGAACACCTTGACGCGAGCTCGCGGCATGCTGAGCGTCGGGCACGACGAGTACTGGACCATCGAAATGTTTCGCCATGTGCAACGGGCCATCGAAGCGGGAACCAGCGTCGGCTTCTTCTCGGGCAATGCCGTCTGCGGCCGCGTGCTGTGGAATGACGAGCTTCGCTCCATCCGCCGCGTCGGGGTGTACGGTCCTCCCAATGGCACCAACGAAATCGTCGGCATGTTCGATTTGGAACACGTCCAGCCCTATGCCAATAGCTTGATGGGGGCGCACAGCACCGGACCCGTGACAGGCGGGGCCGACTGGGCATGCAGCCTGCCGGACCATTGGATCTTTGAGGGTACGGGCATGAAAGCCGGGGACGCCATTCCAGGCTTGGTCGGCTGGGAATGGCACGGCGATCCCGCACCCATCCCTGGCTTGGAAATCGTCTCCACCGGCCCGACCCAATCCGCCCCCGGAAAACTCAACGGCGGCCAATACACCGCGACGGTCTACCCCGGCCCTAAAGGCAACATCGTCTTCAACGCCTCGACCATTTGGTGGGCCGATGGACTGAGCGCCCCACCCGGTTACGTGCGACCGTCGGTTTATACCACCCCGCAAGGCCCCGACCCACGCGTCCAGCGCATCACCAAGAATGTGCTTTCGCGCATGCTCGGCCGCGCCATCGATTGAAACACCCTTGTGGCAGCATCGCGCATAACAACTCGATGCACTGAAGTTGCATATCCTCCCCTTGGAATTCGACCCTCTCTCCTCCCCAGAAAACGAGCCGAGATATGCGCTTTGCAGTGATCTTGTGTTGGTGGTTGCTGGCTTTAGGTTGGATTGCAACCGTCCGGGGTGACGATGGGATCGCGTTGAGCCGAGCGACCCTGGCAGCCCGCGTTGCCGAACTCGAACGCGCCAACGACCTCTCGCGGTTTCGCGACGCGGAGACTTGGTCCACGCAGCGCGAAAGATTGCGAGATCAACTGGTCGAAATGCTGGGCCTGCCTCCGCTCGTATCGCGCGACTCGGCATTGCATGCCCAAACCACAGGCCATTTGCAGACCGATACCATCGCAGTGGAAAAGATCCACTTCCAATCGCTGCCTGGGTTGTATGTCACCGGCAATCTCTATCGCCCACTCACCGCCTCGGGTCGACTGCCCGCGATTCTCTATGTCTGCG
>JBKCUI010000118.1:0-37799 GCA_046318495.1 Pirellula sp.
CGCATGGAGGACGTTAGGCTTCCGGCTGGGCGGGAGGCATGCTGGTCGATGCGGTTTTTGCAGAGGACGTTTTGGGTGGGCTGATTTCTTTGAGCGACTTCCCGAGCCGTTTGCGACCGCCGCGCGATTCGCCTGCCAAGCGGGGTGCAGGACTATCGGCTGTCGCGGATGCGCCCAAGCGATGCAGCGGGGTCTTGGCAAAGGCTTGCAAGGCTGGATGGTATTCGGGGGCGGTCTCCGGCGTGCCGATCGCTTCGACCGCGTCGCTGACGCCGAGCAAGACCGACTGCTTGACCCCTTCGCGAATCCATTGGAACAAACCGAAATTGCTCATGGCCAACCTCCGGTGCAAGGAACGATGTGATGGGTTTTGAGTGATGCGTTTTAGCGACGAAGCTCACGGACTTTTAAGCGAGCGCTCGGAGATCCAGAGGTAGATCCGGCGCTCGGATCCAATCCTCGAATCTGCCAGACCGTACCAAATGGGCCGGGAGCAAAGCCAGGGCAATCGTTGAGGCGGGCGCGGCTTGGCACGAGGGCGACACCCGAGTGCTAGCGGGTTCGTTGGCGATCGAGCGTCGATCGGAAGAGATCGACGTAGCGCTGCAGAATGCCGTCGAGTGCAAAGTGCGTTTCGGCCCGCTGCCGATTGGCGACCGCGAGCTCGCATCGCAAGCCTTCGTCGCGCGCCAGGCCAACGACGAGCTTTGCCCATCCTGCCCAGTCTCCCGCATCCGCGCTTTGGTCAGCGAGACGCGGTCCCAGCGCTTCGGCGATGCCTTGGACGCGCATCACGGCAATCGGCAATCCATGCGCCATGGCTTCCAAGACGACGTTGGGCATGCCTTCGTAACGCGTGGGCAGCAGTAGCAGTTCCGATTTGGCCATCCAATCGGACACATCGCTGCGATGTCCGAGCCACTCCATGCGATGGGCCAAGCGGGAGCGTTCGGAGAATGCTTGCCAACGCGGACCCCAGGAGCCATCGCCGATCAAGACCAAGCGATGATGAGGCAATTGCTGGAGGATCGACTCCGCGTGGAGCATGAGTTGATCGATCCCTTTTTGATGTTCCATGCGGCCGACGAAGAGCAAGATCGGTTCGGGGCGTGTTGCGAGGGAGGCAACGCCGGGGTGCTCTGGGCTCGGCGACCTTCCCTGCGGATTGAGGTCCTGGGCTGCGGGGAGTTCGACCCCGTTGGGAATGACCGATATACGGGAGTGGGGCACTCCTTCGGCGCGATGGCACCACTGGGCGACTTCGTCGCTGACGCATACGACGTGGGCGGTTCGCCGCGCCCAGAATCGGCTCAGCAGGGCCCGCCATCGCCTCGGCTCGACCACGCGAACGCCTGCGATCCAAGGGATATGGCGTCCGGGATAGACCAGGCTGCTGAGCAAGTTGGCGTGCCAGAGGAAGGCTTGGGCGAGCTCCGGTGGATCGGCAGCCACCGCGCGGCGAAGTTGGGCGCGAACGCGCGGGAAATCGGAAATCGAGCGAGCGCCAAAGTGTTGGACTTCGATCCCTTCGCCCTCCAGCGCTTCGACGAGGCGAGCCTTGGCCGGGCTGGAACGCTCGCCTAGAGACAGGACGCGCACGCGATGTTGATGACGGTGCAGATAGAGAGCTAGCGACGCGCAGCAACGCTCGGCCCCGCCGGGGTGCAGTTCGGTGATGACGAGATCGATTTTCATTGCAGGTAGCGTCGTTGCAGGTTGGGACCGCGGTGGAATCCGTGTTGTGCCCGAACCCTAAAAAAGAGTAATGACACTCGTCAAGCATGAAATTGCGGTTCCTTGGGTTGGGAACCGTTGGACCGTGCCGTGCAATTCGTGCCGTGCAATGCTGGGCTCCAACTCACTTGGAGACTATCTCCAACGTGCTTGGAGACAATCTCCAACGTGCTTGGAGACAATCTCCAACGTATGTGGAGACTATTTGGAGAGGGTGGCTGTGCCAAGTCGCGAATTGGAAAGCTTGGAAAGTTGTGTTGGGAATCCCGAGTTGGCGGCTGCGCAGTGGGAAGCGTTGATCGAAGCGGTCGCATCCAGCGACGAATCGACATTGGAAACCGCCACCGAAGCCTTGGAAAACTCCGGACCGATCGCAACGTCCGCGCTGCCCCGCTTGAAGGCCCTCATCGAAACCAACACGAAGAGTCCATCCGCGTCGCAGAAGCTGTACTGGCTATGCACGCTGGCAGGGCGATACGGCAAACAAGGGGCCGCGTTGCAGCCCGCGGTGGTGGCTGTTGCCACCGATTCGAAACGAGACTGGTCGGTGCGCGAGCGTGCCGTTTGGTGTTTGGGGGAGATCGGACCGATCGATCCCACGATGGTCGAGGCATTGAAACGTTCGTCGAGCGATGCGACGGAGCGGTTCAAGCGGCTGATCGAAGCTGCGACATCGGGTGCTGCGACGGCTTGAACCCAGATCGCAGGCATCGATCGCAAGATGGAGCAGATCGCGCCAGGCAGGATGCCGGTGCGCGGCTTGACCGACGAACACCCCCGAGCATGGAGGCGAGGGAATGCAAAGCACCACCAAGACGACACGAACATGGTTGGTCGCATGGAGCGGTTGCTTGTGCCTTGCCATGATTGGCTGCGACGTGGATCGGGCCAAAATCAAGCAAGAGCTGGCCAAAGAACTCGAGCAATCGGTCGAGGATGGCAGTTTGCAAAAGGGGCTGCGCGAGGTCGCGGCCGTTTGGCAGAACTCTTCTGGAACGACGTCGGGAGCACCGGCTACTCCGGGGCAACCGGGAGCGGCTCGCGCCGCGGCCCCTCCGTCGATCCCCGGGCAATTCGTTTCGGCGTCGAACACGCCAACGGTTCCGACGGCCATGCCGGCTGGATTGCCGACTCGCTCGGCTCAGACGATTCTGGTGGCCAGCTACAACATCCAGGCCTTTGGTGAAAAGAAGATTGGGAATCGGGAGACCGCCGAGAAGCTGGCTGCGATCATCGGGCTATTCGATGTGGTGGCGATCCAAGAGGTCCGCGCTACGGACCAGTCGGTCATTCCGCAGCTCTTGAAGTACATCAACGCGCGGGGGGCGCGCTACGACTTTATCCTCGGGCCGCGCTTGGGCAGGACCGTTTCCAAGGAGCAGTACTGCTACATCTTTGATACGACGCGCATCGTTTCGGGCCAGAACGCTTCCTACACGGTCGATGATCGGGCCGACTTGTTGCACCGCGAACCGCTGGTGGCGCGATTCTTAACCCGGGCGCCGCAAGGCTACCGGCCATTCTCCTTCTCGCTGGTGGATATCCACACCGACCCCGATGAAGTCAAGTTGGAGTTGCCGGTGATGCATACCGTGCTGCAAGCCGTTCGGGAGTATGAGTGGTCGACGGCCGGCGAAGACGACGTCATCCTCATGGGGGATTTGAACGCAGGTCCCAATCTGTTCGGCAATCTGGCCAAGGTCCCCAACATCTATTGGACCATCCGCGATCAACCGACCAACACGCGGCGGACTCAGATCTACGACAACATGCTGTTCGATCGCGTGATGACCAACGAGTTTGTCGGGCGGGCCGGAGTGCTCGACGTGTGCGCGATGTTCAGAATCTCGACCGAGGAAGCCCTTAAGCTTTCCGATCACTTTCCGATTTGGGCCGAGTTCACCCTCGTCGAACAGCCGTCTGCGGGGAATGCGGCTCCTCAAGGTTACGCGCCCGCCGGTTATCCACCTGCTAACAACGTTCCGGCCAACACGATGCCTGCCAACGCGCCACCGGCCAACTACGCAACAGCCAACAACCCACCGGTGAATTACTCGGCATACCCACCTGCGAATTACCAACCTGCCAACGCCATGCCGCCCAATAACGTTCCGAGCAATTACCCTCCCGGCAGTTATCCACCAGGCAATTACCCGCCAGCCAGCTACCAGGCTTATCCGCCCGCGGACGCCATGCCGTCCAACAACCCACCCATCAACTATTCGGGTGTGAATTATTCGGGTGCCAATCCCTACGGCAACGCCGTTCCGCCGCCTGGGGGATACGCTGGGCAGAATGTCCGCTGAGCGCTTAGACTGCCGACAGCATCGTTAGGACGCGTAGGCTCGCAAGGGCTCGACCAATCGGAGCGAATCGTGCGCGGGTCGCCAGTCCGGATAAATGCGGGCCGCTTCGAGAAAGCACTCGTAGGCAGCGGCATCGCGGTGCAAATGCCAGTAGCATTGGCCGAGGGCGATGCAGGCTCGGTAGCAATACGGATCGCGCGACAGGGTGGCTCGAAAATCGTCGATTGCGCGGACCAACTGTTGATTGCAGAATCGAACGCCTGCGCGGAGCAGGATGGCATCGGAGCGTGATTGGGTGGCTTGTACCAAGTCATCGGCCAGCGAGCACGCTTGCGAGAACTGATCGGCGGCCAGCATCGCTTCGATACGCCGGGCGCATTGGCGATGCCAAGGGGTCTGCGTACGGGTTTGGATCAAGCGGCGAGCTTCGTTGGCAGCGGTTCGCACTTTCCTGGATGCATCGCACAGAAGAGGCCCCAAGCAATCGAGATGGACCAAGTCGCCGATCCAACCCAAAGCCCAAGCGGCCGATCGACGTGTATCGCTCGAGGAGACGCTCAGCATCCGCACGAGGGTGTGCGGCGTGTACTTGGAGTGGATCAAGGCGCTCCAGTTCTGGCCATGATGTCCCGTGGGATGGGACCAATCCGCGTAGATTTGAAGCAACTTGGGACGGTCGGGATGCATGGTTGATGGAATCAGTTCATGGCGTGGTGGCTATAATGGCAACGCTGGGAGCAAGGGGCTGAGGATCGATGCAATTGCGAAGCCGGTGCGCGAGCGATGTTGCATCACGCTCGATTCACTCTAGTTGCCCATAGGGCCTATAGCAATCATCAAAAGGAAGTGCTGGAAAGAAGCGATGAGGAGCTTGACAATCCCCCCGAGTGCAAATCCATCGCGTGCAAATCCATCGCGTGCTCCATCGACTGCAGCGCGCTTGCCAATCCTCGCCGCGTCGATGCGATACGCGGGGCTATGTTTGGCTCTGTTGGGATGGTGTTCTAATGCATGGTCACAGAACCCCACGCATCCGTATCGAACGGCCAATGCCATCGCGCTGACTGGCCAATTGAAGGCCCCCTTTTTGCAACGTGTCGACAAGCAATCGGTGTTGGATGCGATCGTGCTTTGGAGCGCGGCGTACCGCATTCCGATTTGGCTCGATCGCAACGTCGCGACCGATCGCGGGCTGACTTTGTCATTGCTTGAGGGGGCAACGCTGCACGATGCGCTACGAGCGTTGGCCGAACAGCTTGATGCAGAGATTGCGTCGATCGATCGCGTGGTGCTCATCGTTCCGCGAGGGCAAGCGACCGCGATCGAAAACGCCTATTGGGCGGCTTGTGTGGCCCAGCCCAAAGCGGCTTGGATGCGGCCTGTTGCCGTGGCCGCAGAGGGGGGCGACGGCGAGCGCGCGAGCGATCTTTGGCAGCGTTTGGTTGCGCAGCACCGCTTGCCGATCGAGCCGCCGGCGATGTCCTGGGAGGATGTCATGGACGACGATCGGTGGCGCAAATTTCGACTCGAAAACGCGACACCTCTCGCGGCAGCATGCTGCATCGTCGGCGGGTTCGGCTACGGGATTCAAGTCGACGCGGCGCAATGGCGAGCGGTTCCACTTTCCCAGATCGAAGCGGCCAACGTCGAGTGGGTCTACCAAGACGAGATCCAGAAAATAGGCAAGGAAGCTTGGAACCGTTGGCGGCAGCAATGGCCGGACGCGTCGGTGAAGAACGTGGGGGCTGGAGGCGCAGCCAAATGGCAGATCAGCGCGCCGGTAGCGGCGCACCGAGAGTTGGTTGCACCCCTTGCCCCTGTCGCCACGCAACCGAAGTCGACCGACACCAATAGCAAACGTTACACAGGACGCTATCGCGGAGAGCTGATGCGCATCTTGCAGGCCTTCGCTCAGCAAACCAAATTGCAGTTGGAATGTCCCGAGCTGCCTAGGTCCATCGCCACGATGGAGATCGATTTGGACTTCGAGAACCTCACGGCCGCCGAGTTGATCGATCGGCTGGCAAAGGATTGTGGACTGAAGATCACACTGCAACAGAATGTTATCAAGGTCGATATCGAGTAATGAAGTCCTTACTTATTGACAGTCATCCCCCACGATAGAGTTATTTTTTTCAGTTTGTATGCGCCGTGCGGTTATATTTGCTACAGTCACTTCATCATTTAGTGTTGATCTGCCGTTGAAAAACCGGTTCTTGTGATACACTGCTGGCGCTGTTCATTGCCTATTTCGTACTGTGGCCAAGACGTACTCTTCAGGAACCATCTGCTTTGTTGCAGCTTTTCATGGTTGATTTCACGCCCCCAGCTTACAGCAAGCGTTCTTGGCGCGGCTCAGGTCTAGCTCATGTCGTTGCGGATTGTATGTGTGGATGATAGTCCGATGTGTCTTCATGGCGTTCGTCGGCGATTGCAAGAGACGAACCATAAGCACATCCGCGATTTCTCGACGTACCGAGAGTTCAAACTTTTTGCGGAGACAACCGAGTTCGATGTTGTGATCGCGGAGGTCAATGTCAAGGGTGTCGATTTGTTGGAGAAGTGGGATGCGATACGGGCGATTCAACCCCAACTGCAACTGCTGGTCTATAGCTACAACATCAACCCGACCCACGTCGCCCGGGCGTCAGCCGTGGATGCGTGGGACTACGTGTTCAAAAAGCACTCGATGGAACGGTTGATTGCATCCTGCGATGCCATTGCGTCCCAACAGCGTCCCAACGAATCCATGCTCATGGTGGCCCGCCGTTACATGGAACGGCGGCACCTCGAGGCCGCGATGTTGATACCGCCGCTGACGCCGCGCGAGCAAGACGTCATCGTTCATTTGTCCTTAGGACTGACCAACCGAGAGATCAGCCAGTCGTTGCGGATCAGTGTTGAGACGGTCAAGGAGCACATTCAAAACGTCTTGAGAAAGATCCAGCGGACCGATCGGACGGCTGCGGCGATGTGGTCGATCGAACATGGCATCCCGCCGTTGGTGCTCGAGCCCAACGCTTCTTGATCCAGCTCTCCTGGATAGGGTCGGATTCGAGTTGGATTTCCGACATGCCGTTGAAGGAATGGACGGTGCGAGCTAGGCTAATCGTTGGCGGTTGTCTTTTGCGTGCACGCGATTCCTGGTGCCGGTGTCAACTTCCGATCGTTCTCGTTCTCCCATCATGGCTTGTCCGGAGTTTGATTTATGCCGTTTTCGACCGATGAAATTCGTGAGCTTTGCACCAAAGAGGAATTGGCAATCGTGTTGGCGAGCCAATCGCCCGCCCTCGAGAAACTCAGTCCGGCAGAAGTGAAGAAGCACGCTTCCAATGCGCGCAAGCTGTCCGATAAGTGGCAGAAGCTCTCGCGAGGGCAAGCCCGCACCGAGAGCCGCAAATCCGGTTCTCCCGATTTGGATTCCCGTTCCCACGCGAAGCACACGTTGTTCAAAGAAGTCCTCGGGGTATTCGAATCCCGATCGGCAGCCATCGAGAACTTGCCCACCGTCACCAGCGGCGCTGGACGCAAGACACCGTCGGCGATCCGAACGCAACAAGCTCGCGTGACGCGACAAACCACGCGCAAGGAACTGCACGGCACCAAGAAGAAGTTGAACGCTGCGGCCAAGGCGGCTGCACCGGCCAAACCTGCGGCCGCTGCCGCTTCGACCACCACCAAGGTCGCGACCAAGAAGAAGGCCAAGCCTGCAACCAAGACCGCCAAGAAGGGGACCACCAAGGCGGCAGCAGCCAAGAAGGCGCTGAACAAGACCGCCGCAACCCGCGCTGCACGCCGCCCCACGGTATCCGCCGATGCCAAGCCTGCAACTTCGGTAAAGCCTGCAGTCAAAGCCGTAGCGGCCAAGAAGGTTGCTCCAGCAACCACCACCGCCCAAAAGACGGCCTTGGCTGGCAAGGCCAAAGCCAACCGCGTGGCGATCTCCAATCGGACCTCGAACATCGCTGGCCACGTTTCAGGCAAAGGCAAACGCGCCCAAGCCCGCCGCGATACGAAGTCCCGTTGATGCCATGCGTTCCTGAGTGAACGCTGCGCCATTGGCCTGCAATCAATCGATCACGCGCTTGAGCTCATGCTCCTGCGCGATTTCGCCATAGTACCCAGGGCGGCGATCGGCCCAACGGTCGATCACATGCTCTTTCGGGACGCGCACCAAGCGCTTGTTGCGGGCCTTGGCTAGGTCGATCGTGGCTTTCAGGATCTGCTCATTCTCATGCGCCGCATCGGCCATCGGATTGCCGTTGGGATCGCAGATGCGGCTGTTGCCGATGAAGCGAAAGCCGCGTTCAGTGCCGACGCGATTGACGCTCATGAAGTAAACGTTGTTCTCGAGAGCCCGAGCGTTTGGCAAGTATCTGGCAAACGTATCGGCTCCGGGCGGCCAATTGGTCGGCAGTATCAACACATCGGCCCCATCGAGCGCCAGGCAGCGCGAGGATTCGGGAAACGATCCGTCGTAGCAAATGTGGATGCCGACTTTCATCCCGCCAGCATCGTGCGCCACGAACCGATTCGCTCCTTGGCTGACAAAGCGATCGATGCCCAGATATGGCAAATGGACTTTGCGGTAGGTCCCGATCAGCCCCTCCGGGCCAATCAACGGGCAACTGTTGTAAATGCGCCCATCATCGGTCTTCTCCAGCATGCCGAACGCAATGTGCGTGCGACGCTCGCGGCATTGCTGTGCGATCGCGTCCGTGGCCGGACCGGGGATGCTCTGCGCATGCGGCATGGCTTCTTCAAGGCTGGCATAGCAGTAGCCGCTGAGCATGCATTCGGGAAACACCACCAAATCGCATCCTGCGATCTCGTCATGTTCTAACCATCGCAGCATGCGATCTAAATTGGCGGCGTTGTCGGCAAACGTGACATGCGTTTGGACACCGCAAACGGTGCGCATGAGAGGAGAGGCTGGCGTCATGGAAACCCTGGTCGGAATCGAGGCATCGGCGGCGTAACGGGGAGACTTCGATCATACCCGATCGCCGCACTGAAACCCATGCCCAGCCGATCCATGCCCAGCCAGCCGCCACCGAACCGGCCCACCGATCGCCGCTCGCTCAGCCGAACCGCCCGGTGATGTAATCCTCGGTCTCTTGCAGTTTCGGACGGGTGAAGATCATCGATGTCTCCGCCATTTCGACCAAACGCCCCAAGTACATGAAGGCTGTGTGATCGCTGATGCGCGAGGCTTGCTGCATGTTGTGGGTGACGATCAAGATCGAGTAGTCGCCGCTCAAGCGTTCGATGAGATCCTCGATCTTGCCAGTGGCGATCGGGTCCAAAGCCGAACAGGGCTCATCGAGCAGCAATACTTCGGGATCGCTGGCGATGGCTCGCGCGATGCACAATCGCTGCTGCTGGCCACCCGAGAGACTCAATCCCGATTCGTGCAGTCGGTCTTTGACTTCGTCCCACAACGCCGCCCCGCGGAGCGAATGTTCGCACACTTGCATCAACCGGTTCTTATCCCGTTCGCCGTCGATCCGAAGCGGATAAACGACGTTCTCAAAGATGCTCATGGGGAAGGGATTGGGTTTCTGAAACACCATGCCCATCCGCTTGCGCAGTTGAATCACATCGACTCCAGGAGCGAAGATGGAATCCCCTGCCAGGCGCATGTCCCCTTCGATGCTGACGGAGTCGATCAAGTCGTTCATGCGGTTGACGCTGCGAAGCAACGTCGATTTGCCGCAACCGCTGGGGCCGACCAGCGCGGTCACCATCCCTTTCGCGATAGGCATGCTGATGTTGTACAGGGCTTGTTTGCGTCCGTAGAACAAGCTGAACTTGTCGATCTGCAACACCGGATCGCACGCGAGCACCTGATCCGAGATCACCGATTCGACGGTGTTCCCTTCGGCGATGGCTTTTAGTCTGTTCATGGTGCGGTGCAGCGAAGGATCAAGGATGCGTGGATCATAGAATCGACCAAGCGGGGATGGGAGTGGGTCCGGAGGTCAGAATTGACTGGATTGAAAGCGCTTTCGCAGATGGGCTCTCAACCAAATCGCCGTTTGGTTGAGCAACGTGACGATAGTCAGCAACAAAAGCGTCGCGGTGAACACCATCGGCTTTGCGGCTTCGCTATTTTGACTCTGAAAACCCAACGAGTAAATCTGGAAACCCAGATGCATGAAGGATCGCGAACCGTGCAGGAATGGAAATTCCAAGTCCAACGGCAGTTCGGTGGCCAGCGGAATGGCTCCTACCAGCATCATCGGTGCGACTTCGCCCGCTCCCCGGGCCATGGCGAGGATGAATCCGGTGATGATCCCAGGTCGGGCATACGGCAACACGATGCGATGGATGGTTTGCCATTTGCCGGCCCCGCACGCATACGAGCCTTCGCGCAGCGAGTTGGGGACGGCCGCGAGGGCTTCTTCGGTGGCGACGATGACCACAGGCAGGGTCAGCAAAGCGAGAGTGCATGCGGCCCACAGCAAGCAGCCTTTGCCAAAGGTCGGGTTGGGAAGATCGGCTTCGTAGAATCCGTGGAAGAACGGGCTCTTGATCAACAGCCACACGATGGCCACCAGGGAAGCGAGCCACACTACGCCGGACGCTCCACCGAGGAACTTGCGCAGCGATCCGTCGTGCGGACCGGCGCGCTGGCTCAGGATCGCAAGACAAAATGCGATCAGTCCGAGGATGGCCAGAACCCCGAGGGCAGAAAACCAAACGGCGCTGGGCCAGGGAGTGAATCCCGCCTTCACGGGACCGCCATCGATGTAACCACCGATCGTGTAGCAAAAGAACGAGAGTCCAAACACACCGTAAACGATGCTCGGGACCCCGGCGAGATTGTTGATGCTGATCCGAATGATGCTCAGCAACCATCCGCTATTGGCATACTCACGCATGTAAAGCGCGGCCAGGACTCCAAAGGGCATCACCGCCAAGGACATCACCAGCGTCATCACGATCGTGCCCCAAATCGCAGGAAAGAATCCTCCTTCGACCCCCGCTTCGCGCGGTTGGCCAAACAGAAACTCTCCCCATCGGCTGGCGTACACGCCGAGTTTGCCCATCCAGCTCAAGCGGTTGGGCTCGATCAGCCGCACGATGTCGGCGATCAGGATGTTGTGTTCACGCAGCGTTGCGATGGAAGCGCTGCCGTCTTGCGATGCCACGGCCCACAAATAGGTCGGGGGTTGGTCGCCTCGCTTCACTTCCAACAGCGATTGGCGATTGTTGAGCGGCTTTGCATCGACTCGGACCGGCTCGGTCGCATCGCCCCAACCGATGGCTTGCAACAACTCCACAGGGGCGGGGCTGTTGGAAAGGGCGAGCGAGCCATAGGGGATGGCCAATGTCTGTTGGGCGTCTGGCAACGGCAACTGCACCGTCAGCGAGCGCGCGTTTCGTTCGGCTTCCAACGCGGCGATGGCCTCGTTGATGGCGACTTGTTCTTCGCTCGCGAGGCGCGTTTGCTCGACCAATCGGTCGATGGCTCGCTTGGCACGGGCCGACAGCGACGGCTGCGGGTCGCCGATGGGCTCGCTGGATTGCGAGGCCGCGATGGCTTGTTCGGCGATCGATTGTAAGTCGGTTCGTTCGGCGAGCTCGACTTGTCGAACGCCGATGCGGGCTTCGTGGAGACGGCGGTCGATGCGCTTGAGCAATTCCTTTTCATGCTCGATTTTCCGGGTCAACCTAGCCGCCTCGGCCACAGCCGTGCGCACGATCGAAACGATGTTGGATTGCGTGGTTTCGGTCCAAGATACCGAGCGAGGGAACCCGTAGAGATTGCCCCACTCGCGGCGTTCCAATAGCCAGATGCCATCGGGGTGCCAGGGCTCGCTCGATGCGATGCTCAATTCCGGGACGAATGCAAAATGCCGATTGGTGATTTCGTAGTTGCCGGTTCGCAAGTACATCCGTTTGGCGGAAACCTGGGCGGCATCGCGAAGGAGATTTTCGGCTGCTTCGCGCGAAACGGGATCGAGGTCATTGAGATTCTGCCGGCTCAAGCGATAGGTTTGCCAGTTCTGCAGCTCTCCGCCCACCAGTTCATCGGCCGACGTGGACAGCAGCAAGTAGCTGCGCGGCCACAGGGTCGAAAGTCCTTGCATGAGAACCAGGGCCATCAGGGCGAGGATCATCAAGCAGGCGATGGCGAACATACCACCGGTGAGCCAGACCATCGGTTCGCCTTGGAACGTCGTTCCCCCATTGCGTCTTCGAGCGGTTTCGGTGCGGCTCATAGTTGGTACGCTCGCTTGCGGAACCGTTGGCGCACCCATTCGGCAAGGGTGTTGGCCACGAGCGTGAATCCGAACAACAGCAGCGCCGCCAAGAACAACGTGTGGTAATGGGTCGATCCTCGGGCCGCTTCGGGGAGCTCGGTTGCGAGGGTCGCGGAAAGCGTCCGGTATCCGTTGAAGGGATTGACTTCCATCAAGGGCGTGTTGCCAGCAGCCATGAGGACCACCATCGTCTCACCGATGGCGCGCCCAAATCCGATCATCAAAGCGCTGAACAAACCGCTCATGGCGGTCGGGACGACCACGCGCACCGTGGTTTGCCAAACTGTGGCCCCGCATCCGAGCGATGCGCTGCGCAGATGTTGAGGAACCGATTGCAGGGCATCGTCGGCCAGCGTGTAAATCAGGGGGATGATCGCAAACCCCATGATGCCACCCACCAGCAACGCATTCCGCTCTTGGTACGGTCCCAACAACGAGCCGCGCGGGTCCCAGCCGATGCCGCTCAAGGCGCCGGCCAACAGCGCGGCCAACACCAGCACCAGCGCGCTTCCGATCAGAAACACAAACAGCTTTCTCAAGGCAACCAGGGTCGGCGTCGAGGCAGCGTCGGAGGTGGTAAAGCGTTCCCCCATCGAACTGGACATCAACCACCACACCACCGCGGCCATGGGCAAAATCCAGAGCGCGAACCAACCGGGCCAACTGTTCGAACTTGCTTCGGACAACCAGTCGGTAATCGACGTGGCGAACAGCGCCCGTTCGATCGGTTCGGCCAGATAGCCCGCACCGATCACCCCCAGAACGGGAATGAGGAACATCAAGGGCAATCGATACCTTCGCAGCGGGATCGCTTGTCGCATCGGGATCAACATCCAAAGATGGGCTGCCAGCAAAAAGAAGAACAGAGTCAGCAGGATCGAGAGCAAGACCCAACCGAGCGAGTCTCGCAAAAAAGGCGCGACCACCATGGCGCCGATGAAACCGAGCACGACGCTCGGAACGCTGGCCATCAACTCGATCAATGGCTTGAATCGCAATCGCCATTTGCGGCTCATGAACTCGCTTCCATAGATCGCCGCCAACAAAGCGATCGGGGCTGCGATCAACATGGAATAGAAGGTGGCTTTAAACGTGCCGAAGATCAACGGCCACATGCCGAGCTTGGTTTCCCCTTCCACACTGCCCGTGGTGCTTTGCCAAATGTGCTGAGGTCTCGAGTAGCCTTCGTACCAAGTGGGTTGAAAGAAAGTGGACCACGAGGCTTCTGGGTAGGGACAGTCGATGCTGATCAATGCGACGCGGTCTCGTGTGCTGCAGGCGAGCATCTGTCCGTTCGGGGAGAATTGAAGCTGCGTTGGGCCGGACGATGGCGGGTTCGATGCATCCGACGAGGCGGATGGCGCTGTGGCTTTGCCCGATTGCTGCAAGCGTCCCAACTCGCGGCTCAGATCGATCTGAGCAAGCTGTTGTTCCGAAGGGACATAGGTCAAACGGAGTTGGCCGGACTGATCGAGCGACCCCAGGATGCGGTTGCTCGGAGATGCGGCCAAGCTCATCACGGGGGAATTGCTCAACGCCATGCGATGGATGGTCAGGAGTTCTTGTCCGAGCTGCGTGGAAGTCACGGCGACCCCTTCGACATGTCCGCCGCGACTGCCGATCATCCAGGTCGATCTTCCCAAGAGGGGGACCGTGGTGGTGGGTTCGCTTTCGATCCCGGTGAGCGTGCGATAGGAGAGCGAAGGGCGAAGGCGATCCTCGCCATCGATTTTCCACCAAGCGATTTGGCCTTGGTCGTCGATGCTCTCGACGGAATCGCCCGTGGCCGAAAGCATCAATCCGCGGATGCGCGTTACCGATTTGGGAGCCTCGGTCGCCGCATCGCTTTTCCAAACTTGTTTGGAGCTCTTGTTTTTCTTGCCGATGCCTCCGGCGCGTTGCTCAACGCGTCCGAGGGCGACTTGAGGGCCGGAACTGACGGCCCAAATCCATTGCTGCGATGCGTCAAAGCCAGAGGTTTCAGTCTTGGTCCGCCAATCGATGTGCTCGATCGGCAGGCCATCGAAAACGGGGATCGGATCGTGGTACTGAGCGGAGGCGATGCGAACGGCCCGCACCAATCCGCCTGCTGTTGCCCGATGGACTTGGCCGTCATGCACCACGGGACCGGACGCGAGGGCTGTCTGCAGCGACGCATCGAGCTCCGAGAGCTTGGCAAACGTCACCGAGAACTCCAAGGTGATCGGCTGGACGGAGCCATCCGCGAATCCCAACAGCAGGCTTTGGTTGCTGCTATCGACGCGGGTCGCTGTGATCGGGCTGGTGGAGGCGGTCTTCGGGGTGAAGCGTTCGATCACTTGCGAGGTCGGGATCGAACGGACGACGATGCTTTGATCGGAGTTTAGGGACCAAAGCACTTCCGAGTACTCATCGAGGCCGATCGCCAATGCACCCGCTGAAGCATCCGCAGAATCGGAGGATCGATCCTCCAGGCTGATGGCCGGCAACAGCGCGAGCCGCGTGCCTTGAAACAAGGGCAATACGTTTCCCAGCAGTACCAGCACTACCAGCAGCACGACAAAGATGGTCCCGATACCACCGATGGTGATGATTTGCTTGGCGATACGATCGGACCAAACGACGGCGCGACTCGACGTTTTCTTGCGTCGATACGCGCGCGGCTCGGCAGGTGGGGAGGTCACGTCAGCGATGATGCATCCGATACGCAGGGGGGTTCGATCAGGGCGAGACGCCGACGATCTTTAGAGCTTTGGCTGCCGTTTCCGCATCGACGGGAAACGATCCTTCCTTCGCGACCAGCTCTTGGCCTTCCTTGCTAAACACGAACCGCAAAAACTCGCGTCGCACTGGATCGAGTTTCGTACCAGGCTTGAGATTCACTGCCAGATACAGATAGCGAGCCAATGGATAATCGCCGCTGTACGCATTTTCTCCAGTGGGAGCAAAGGCCTTTTCGTCCTTCTTGGCGGCCAGCGACAGGGTCTTCACGGAGGATGTCTTGAATCCGACTCCGCTGTATCCGATCGCGAATCGATTTTCACCGACCGATTGGATCACAGCCGTGCTGCCGGGTTGCTCGTTGACCGAATCCCGAAAGTCGCCGTTGCCGAGGGACTTCTCTTTGAAGAAACCGTAAGTACCGGAAGCCGAATTGCGGCCGAACATGGTGATCGCAGAGGTCTCGAACTCGCCCTTGAGCCCGAGTTGTCCCCATTTGTCGATGGCTTCGCCCCCGAGCTTGCGGGTGCTCGAGAAGATCGAATCCAATTGCTCGACCGAGATCTCGTCCAAGGGGTTATCGCGATGGACGTAAACGGCCAGCAAATCGATCGCGGTGGGGAGCAGGACGGGCTTGTAGCCGAACTTCTTTTCAAAGTCTGCGATCTCGTTCGCCTTGGCATCGCGGCTCATCGGTCCAAAGCTCGCCGAGCCTTCGATCAATGCGGGCATGGCTTTGGAGGAGCCTTGGCCTTCGACTTCGGTGCGCACGCCCTTGTAGTACTCTTTGAACTTCTCCGTCCAAAGCAGCATCAGCGGGTTCATGGAGTCGGAACCAACGGTTTTGAGCTGGCCGGAAACTCCAGCAACAGCTTTGTACGATGGAAGTTTTGGATCGACTGGCGAGGCGTCTTGAGCCACGCTGCGACCGCCCAGGACGGCTGCGACACTGGCGACCACTAAAGCGACTCGACGAAGGTGTGAAACGATGTTGTGTGAAAGGGTGAATCTCATGATGGCAAGTGATTTCTGCCTGCTGCAGGCGGTAAGCGTTTCCCGAACAGGGGCCGATTGCATGCTGGCCAATTGCATGCGCCTTGGTGCGGTTAGGGGAGTTGCGTCGTGTCGGGATTCGGGGAGGATGAATGGGGCGCTTGAGAAAGCCCAGAATCCAATCACTGCCGATCCAAACACTGCCAAAGTCCATGTGGGGCGAAGGGTTGCCCAAAAGACGAGGCTGCTATCGCAGACGCCTTGTCTCCGTCAACACGGGTGGAATTCTCCCGAATTCCTGCATTTCCAACTAGGCAACGCATGTTAAGAAATGATGAAGACTACGTGAGGAGCTGAAATCCATGAATCCAACGCGTTTGCCATCGGACGGCGCGACCTCGACCTCGCATGCACCCCATCCCAAATCGGCGATCACGATCTCGCTGGTGCCCGAAGCGAAGGGAGGACCGTTCGTTTTGTGGGAGGAATTGCCCAAAAGCGTGGCATTGGCCAAAGAACTCGGATTCGATGCGGTCGAGATTTTTCCTCCCGGCCCAGACGCTGTCCCGTCTGCAACCGTGGGTCGATTGGTGGCCGACCATGGTCTCAGAGTGGCCGCAGTGGGAACCGGCGGCGGGTGGGTTCGGCATCGCTGGAGTTTGGTCGACCCCAGTCCTGCCGTCCGGGATTCGGCGATGGATTTCCTGCGACGCATTCTCGATGTTGCAGCCAGCTTGGGCGCGCCCGCGATCCTGGGATCGATGCAAGGCCGCTCCTGTGCGGAGGTACCACCCGATCAAGCGAAAGGGTGGCTGCGCTCGGCTTTGGAACGCTTGGACGCGCACGCCGCAGCCGTCGGTGGCGGGCTGCTTTACGAACCCTTGAACCGATACGAGACCGACCAGTGCAATCGCCTCGCGGATGGAGTCGCGTTGATCGATGGCTTGTCTCGAACGCGTTTGCTGGCCGATTGGTTTCATATGAACATCGAAGAAGCCGACATGGCCGCCTCCCTGGTTGCAGCCGGTCGCGCCGTCGGGCATATCCACTTCGCGGATACCAATCGACGCGCGGTTGGATTCGGCCATCTGGATCTGCCCCCTCTTGCTCGGGGGTTGCGCGAGATCGCCTACGACGGCTATCTGAGCGCCGAGGTCTTCTCGTTGCCAGATCCACGCACGGCGGCAGAGCAAACGATGCGAGCCTACCAGCAGTTCATTGCTTGGATGCGCTCGTAACCGTAACGCGAATCCATCCATGGTCCGAATCGCGCGATGGAAAACCGGCGGCGCGATCGGTTACGCGCAACGTGCGCGACACCAACGCATGGTCGATCGGAATCCCGAAGATTCCAAAGTCCGAAGGCCATGAGGCAAAGTAGCCAAAATACTCGCGCGAGTCTCGCAGTCCGGTTTCGTCGAGCAACGCTTGAAAAGGTGGGGACCACGGGGTGATGTTGTAGTCGCCTGCGATCACGAGGGGGCGATCGGGTTCGCGGGTCTCCAGGTCGCGGGCCCAGGCGCTGAGGGCCTTCAACTCGTCATCCCGAACGGCGGAGCGACCTTCGAGATTAGGAGACGCAGCATGGATGCCGAGCACGCTCATGGGGGCTTGGTTGCCGTGCGATAGCAGTCGAGCCTCAACGACTACCATCCGCGACGCGCCGATTTGGTGGTCTGCAAATTGCGTGTACGGAACGCGGCTGAGCATTGCGATCCCGCGCGTATTGAGGCGTGTTTGCCAATGCGAATAGGGATACTCGCTCTCAAGTTGCCGCAGCGCTTCCCGATGCAAAGGATTGATTTCGGCGAGGATCACCACGTCGGCGTCGCTCTGGCGGATGGTCGCTACGATGGCATCGTAGTTGTCGTTGGAGACGAGCAGGTTCCAAGAAAAGATCGTCAGGCTGCCAGCCGGCCGAGTAGCAGTCCGCACGGGTAGGCTCATCCAGGGCTGTGCGATCGATAGGCACATTCCCCAAGGAATCAGCAACCACGCTCCGAGCAACCAGGAGCGATAAGTGGGCGGTGATGCCGATGCAACCCCCTCCATGTTCGTTGAGGAACGGACTCTTCGCCGGCGCGCACGCCATCGCGCCAATCCCAAAAGCGCGATGGCGACGGACAACGCCATGGTGACATGCCACGTCGTGTGCGTGGTCAACTCGAAAGCGGGATGCAGTTGCCACATCCATCGTGCGATCAAGAAAAGCCATGCGAGCAAACCGACCAACAATGAGAGCGGAATATGCGCTCGCCATGGTCGCGATGCGGGAGTGCTCGAGGGCGTGTGCGGAGTCATGATGGGAGCGATCGGCTTGGGGAACCGCTGTGCGTGCGATTCAAATGCTGAAGCACACTTTTCTGCAGTCCCATCTCCATTGGGCCGAACTCGAGTTTCGCGTGCGGCGACAACGCATGCTGCAGCGTATTCCAGAAACCGACTCTGCCTTGCGCTGTCCACTCGATCGCGCCCGCTTCGGTGAAGACGACTCGATCCAATCGCGGCACCGGCGAACCGAACTGCTGAAACGATGCGGGATCGATGACGACGATCATGGCTTCAACGGAGGGATGGCCGAGAATGGCTTGCGCGCGGACTCGCCAGGATTGCGATCCGAGCGGGATGCGCTGGCCATCGACGAGGATGTCTTCGTGCGGCAATACACCGATGCACTGGCCATCCCATTCGGGGCGAGCCAACAGTTGCTTTAGCGCAGCCGATTGTTCGTGCGCATCGCTCGAGCCCAACAATCCGATCAATTCGATGCGGCTGATGCGATGCCCGGGGAACACCAATTCCAGAATGGCGCTGCCGACGGGTTGGGGATTCCCGAACAGCGGCGCGACATGCGGAGTCAGCGAGGGGCCCGCATTGACCTCGACCACCGCACCTCGCTGCGGTGCGAGCGGTTGGCTGATGTCCGTTGCCAACACATCCAGGCCGGCCACATCGAGTCCGACGACCCGCGCGGCCAATACGGCTTGTTGTGCCGTGACCGGATGAACCACTTCGGTGCAGTCTGTTGTTAAATCTCCGGTGCGGCGAATCAGGACGCTACGGTTGGGCTCGGGGATCGAATCGACGGTGAAGCCTTGTTTGGACAATTCGATTTGCGCCGCCGCATCCAGCTTCACGATGCCGAGCGGATCGGTGTAGGCTTCGCCCCGACGAGGATCTTGATTGAGTTTGTGTACAAGCTCTGCAATGGTGTGCTGGCCATCTCCCAACACGGTCTCCATGTGCCCGCGGCTGGCTGCCACCATGCGATCGCCGACCACGAGCAATCGGTGATGTTGACCGCGCGCGAATTGCTCGACCATGACATCGGTGGTTTGGCCATCTTCAATCGCCCAGTGGTAGGCCTTTTCGATCTCTTCACGCTCGGTCAATTCGATCGAGATTCCCCGTTGATGGTTCGCGTCGCGCGGCTTGACCACGACAGGAAACCCGACTTCTTGGGCTGCTGCCCAGGCATCTGCCGGGCTGGTGACCATACGGCCGAGCGGAACGGGCACGCCGACATTCCGAAGCAAACGTTTGGTCAGATCCTTGTCGCTGGCTACGGACTCGGCAATGGCGCTGGTGGCATCGGTTTCCGCCGTCCATATCCGGCGCTGATGGATGCCTTCGCCGAGTTGGACCAACGAACCATTGGTGAGTCGATAGTAGGGGATGCCTCGCTCCAGAGCCGCATCCAGAATCGCGCGGCTGCTGGGTCCCAGTCGCACATCATCCGCGTAGTCGAACAACTCGCGAAACTTGGTCGCGATCGGATAGTCTTCGCCGCGCCCTAGTTCCGCAAGCATCTCCCACGCCAACTCGAAACAACGTTGGCTGAGTTGCTCCTCTTCCATTTCGAGAGGGAGCAGGACTTGATCCGACGAGGGTGTCGGGACGACCAGCGGGGAAAGCTGCTTGGTCGGTACCCCGGACATGGCCGACATCCATTCCGCAGCCGCCAGCCATAGGCTTGAAAAGTCCTCGGCGCCTTGCATCGCAGCGATGGCGTGCCGCGCGCATTGGATGCTACCAGGATGCGTTGAGGTGAAGCGGCCTGCTTCGAGAAAGCTCGACAAACACGCTGCAGCCGATGCGCGCGGAGCGATCGACTGGTGATGCACTTGAAGGGGCGCATGCAACTCCAACACGCTCCGCGAGGACCATCGATTGGGGCCAAAGAGAGGGACGGTGGTCCAAGTTGTCATATCGCGGGTGTCGGTTCACGCCGAGGAAGAAGAGCTAGCCAGTCAGAAACGCCAATGGATCGAGGGTTGCCAATCGCATCCGCTCGATCCATATCGATGTCCTACCCAACAGCCAGGATTCTAGTTCATCCGCAGCCGATCAGGGACCCGTCACCGGGCGAAAAGTCGGTGTCGGGACCGAACTGGTTGCTGGCTGCGACGCGCGGGAGACCGGGCGTTGGAACGAAGCCGATTTCAATTGCGTGCTGGCGGCTACGGTCTCTTGAGGCGAGGCTTCGCTCGGAGCTACAAGCTTGGGATTCCATCGCGGTGCAGCGTCGAAGCTGTCCGGTGCCGCTAGAGGCGATACCGATTGCGAAGGCGGTGGTGGCAACGACAAAGCGCCGTTAGACGAACTCGCTGCGGTCGTATCAAATGGATTGGGGAGTGTTACAGGACTCTTGTTGGATGCGTTGCTGGTGGGGTAGCGAACTTCGGTGGTCGGCGATCGATCGATCTCCACCAACGGCAATCGCGGCATCGGCATCAACTGCGCGACGTTGGATTGCGGGTTGTTGGGAAGACTTGCGTTCGTGCCCAACGAGGGAACACGATTCGCCTCCGGGTCGTTGCCGTTGGCACCCGGGGGCAATACGGGAGACACTTCGCCTGGATTGAAAGGCTTTGGAACCCCCGGAACGACGGTCGACGCGCCGGTGCTGGGCAACGTCGCGCCTGGGTAAATCGGGGTCGGACCGACGGACGAAGGAACCGACGACGTTGAGGGGTACGTCGCCGGCAATCCGGTCTGTCCGACCATGGGAGAAGCTGCAGATGGGTTATTGAGAATCGTCGGTGGTCCTACTGGAGTCACCGTGGCACCCGGAATGTTCGGCGGAGCGATGTTCGAAGGGGATGCGTATTGGGTCGCGGGATAGGGGGCGACGGTGTTCATCGGCATCGCGCTGCTTATGCCCGTCGCAGGCGGGCATGTGCCGGGCAAGCACGTCCCGGGCATGGCGCTAGTCATATTCAGAGGAGCGCCAGGAGAGGTGTACACCGGCGTACCTGTACCGGCCACCGTTGGTCCTACCACCGTCGGAGATGCGCTCCATGCGGCAGCAGGCACAGCCGAACCCGACCCACCCATGTAGACCGCGCTGGAAACCGCTGGGGCAACAGGCATGGCAGCCGTCATCG
This sequence comes from Pirellula sp., assembly GCA_046318495.1. Lineage (GTDB taxonomy): Bacteria > Planctomycetota > Planctomycetia > Pirellulales > Pirellulaceae > JBKCUI01. The sequence goes on from JBKCUI010000118.1 coordinate 21,391, forward strand.
GCATGGTAGCACCCGTCATCGGCGCCATGGCCATGGGGGCATTAGGAACGGGAGTGTTCATCAACGTGTTGGCGTACGCCCCATAGCTGGAAGTGCGCACCGGACTGGCTGCGGCATAGTTCATGCCGGCCATTGGAATCTGTTGAACCGGGGGATAGACGGGCATGGTCGGGGCAGCCGTTGGCATCACGCCGGTTGGGAAGTATCCCGGCGCGTTGACTCCCGGCCATTGATTGGACTCATAGGCATATGGACCGGTCGCAGGAGCCGGAGCAACCATCGGGACGCGTTGGGCTTGGTATTGATACGAAGTGCAAGGCTGCAACGACGTGACGGTCGTGCCGTAGTTGGGATCGAACTGCGTGACCGGTCGATAGTAGGTCACCGGCGTCCGCATCCACTGCGTGTCGTAGGCTGCCGTAGGCATGGCGCTGACAACTGTTTGTGGGATGCCTGGTGGCAGGAACGGGCCTTGTGACGGAGGCATCATTCCATAGTTGCCGTAGTAACTCGTCATCCCTCCATTGGAAGGCGTAATGGGCGTTGCCGCGGCGTTGGGACCAACCGGATACGGCGTACCAACAGGATAAGCGGGAGCGCTTTTGTTGCTGGTACAACACCATCCGTCAAAGCATCCGGCGCGACCGACCGAGGGTGTCGAAAGCGACACCGCACTGGTAACTCCGGAAAGCAAAGCTAAACGAACAGATCGCTTCATGGGTCGAGGCATTTCCAACAATTGAGGACCAGGGAACGAGTCGGCTTTCATCCTGTTCGAAGGCGCATGGCGAGCCACACCAGGGGCGTGCCTGACCGCTGAAGGACAATCTCCTACTCCATGAGATGCCATGCATGGCCAGTGGGTCAATCAAAACATGACTATATTTGACACTCCCCCAGAATAATCACGGAATTCAGGTGGGGTTCTACCGACCGTAACGATTGCAATGGGAATGATTATGGGCAAGTCGACCGCAACCAACTCCGAGGCCGACGCCGCTCCCCTACCCTGGTCTGCATGGCCCTATCGCATCGGCTGCCCGGTCTGGGCATGCAAGCACTGGGCGGGTCAGGTCTACCCGCCCCGCACCCCGTCGGCGGAGTACTTGAACTGGTACAGCCGGGCCTTTCCAACCGTCGAAGGAAACACCACGTTTTACTCGGTCCCAGCGCCCGACGTGTTTCGCAAGTGGTGCGATCAAGCCTGCGATGGTTTCCGCTTCTGCTTCAAGTTCCCCAAAACCATCTCCCACGAGAAGCGACTGGTGGGCTGTCCGGACGAACTGAGGCAGTGGCTGCGGTGTTTGGAGATCCTGGCAAATGCCGATCGGCTCGGGCCGACATTTTTGCAGCTTGCCCCATCGTTCTCGTCACGTCATTTTGACTATCTCGCCCAGTTTCTCGCGCAGCTCCCGCGCGACTGGCCGTGGGCGGTCGAAGTCCGCCATGCCGATTGGTTCGACGACTCGCATTGGGAACACCGCCTCGATGATCTGCTGCGCGAACACCGCATCGATCGCGTGCTGTTCGATTCCAGTCCGCTCAATGCCCAGTCGGCCAGCGACGCAACGGAGCTCGCATCGCAACACCGCAAACCCAAAGTACCCCTTCGAACCACCATCACCGGCAAACGCCCCATGCTCCGATTGATCGGGCGGAATCATCTCGAGGAAGTCACCGATGCGTGGGATAGCTGGTCCGAGCGCATCGCGCAATGGATTCGCGATGGGCTCGAACCGTGGATCTTCACGCATGCTCCCGATGACGCCTTTGCTCCGACATTGGTCCATGCCATGCACGATCGCATCGCGCAGCGCCTGGAAGGATTGCCGAAGCTCCCAACGCTCGAAGCCATCTCCTTGCCCGCGCCATCCGATCGGCCGATCCAATTGCGACTCTTTTGACTAACGCGCCGAGGGCGGTGGATTGCGAACGGCTCGGCCCCGCGCGACGAGCTGCGCATTGAGTTCCTTGAGCGCCGGCGCGTATTGGCTGAGCAGCTTGATCAACTGCGTGCCGCTGGTCTCCAACGACTGAGCCGAATCGGCCACATTCCAATCGAGCGCCGCCAAGCGATCCATGGCCTCGGCCAGCAATGCAGGAAAGTCGGGGTTGCTCTCCGAGATCTGGATGCGACCGCGTCGGACATATTGCTGCCATGCTTGGCTCGTACCCATCGATTCTATCGCAGAGGGCATCGCGCTCGCATCATGAATCGTCTCTGAGCGGACGGCGACGGCCAGGGAGCATCGCAACCGATGGATGGCCACGGCTCGATTCTCCGATTGGCTGCGGCGTTCAGCGGCCGAGGCTCGGTGGCCGGTCGGCAGATGCTCCACGCTCGCGGCGGTCTCGACTTTGTTCCGATTCTGACCCCCGGGACCGCTATCGCGCGAGAAGGTCCAGCGACAAGCCTTTTCCAACTCGTCCAAAGGGAGCTGCGAAGGATGCATGGATCAGATAAAGACCCGTTTGTTGAACACGACCCATTCGAACATCAGCAATGCCAACCCGAGCAGCAGCAGCCAGCGCCATGTCTCTTGGCGAGCTCGGATCGTGGTGCTCGATGCCGCGATCTTTTCGCCTCCGGTGTTGATCTCGCTGGCCACGGCCAGATCGCTTTCCCGTGCCGAAAAAAGATTGACGCAGAACTTCTCGACGGGCTCCTCGAGTCCCTCTGCAAAGACATCGTAGGAACCTGGGGCTTCGGTCTGGGTATAGATGAAGCGACCATCGTTCCCCCGTTCGAGCGTGAGCTTTGATCCGCTCGGAGGAGCGATCTGATAACTTGCAGCCCGGCTCGATAGGAACAAGTGAACAGGCTGGCCAGGTTGCACCGAAGGCGCCGACGCTTGGGTAACGCCTCCTCCCAGTGTCTCGATCGCCGAAAACACAAAGACGGGAAACGAACGGCGTTTGCCCCAATCGGTGTTCAGCTCGATCCCTTTCTCGCCGGGTCGCACCATATCAAATCCAACTACGGCATCTTGATGCGGACCGCGCGGAGCCACGGCCATGACCGGACCCATATCGGCGATCATCAGCACGTTGCCATTGGAGGGCGGGGTTACCGTTCGGGACTCGACGATGCTCACCGACGCCATTTCCAAGTACTGGGTGATCGGGTTCGAGCGATTGATATCCAAGATGATGGCCGGACCACCGACTTCACCGAATCGCCACTGCGTCTCTTCGAGATCGGGGCCTTTCGCGCTTTCCGGATCGGGGTTGGTCGCATCGGAAGGATTGCGTGGAGGTTGGATGTCCTCGGGTGGCAATCCACCTAAGAACAGCGTGTTGGCCGCAGGCATTTGTTTCGGCGAGCATCCATCGTAGACAATCAGATCGAATTGCGAATCGGCCGCGAGCGAAGAGTACTCGGGCGTTTCGAGAAACTCCTTGTTCTCGATTCGCACCGAGGCGATCTGTTGCGCACGCCGCGTCGCCAAAGCTTTTTCTAATGCGGAGTTGCCGCGCGTGACGAGCAGCACTTGGATCTGTCGATTGGGGCGTATGGCGGCGAATGCCGTGTTATCGACGGCGAGCGCGTCGGGATGATCGAGTTGCAATTTCAGATTGCCACCATCGAGCCCTGAGAGTTCGAACTTCAATCCGACTTCTTGACCCCCATCGACGGCGACCGCTTCGGCGTCGAGCAACTGATCGTTCCAGTAGAGCGACGCGGTGCAATCGACATGTTCGGAGCCGCTGTTGGCCACGCGTGCAAAGGCTTCGATGGTGTTCGATCCATCTTCGCTCTTTTCCAATGCAAAGCTCACGATCCCGAGATTGGGAGTGCCGATTTGACCGATGGGGATGTATTCGATTTGAAGCTGGCCCAGATCCAGATCGTTCCATTCCCCCATCGCGCCATCGGAGAGCAAATAAACCGTCGCGGGGATGGCGTCGGCGACTTGGATGTCTTTGTTTTCTTCAAAGCTCGTGCGGCCGGGATTGGCCAAACCGGCCGCAGCGCGGAGGGCTTCGCTGGCATCGGTGGTGCGGGATGTGGGTTGAATCGAGGTGACGGCATCGAGCAACCGGCGTCGATCGTTGGTGAAGCCTTGGCGGACGTCGGCTCGGTCGGAGAACGCGATGACCATTCCCACATCATTGCTGGAAGCATCCGCGATCAACTCGCGCACTTTGGCTTTGGCCGATTCGAGCCGCGAGGGGCCTTCGTCGGTGGCTTGCATGCTGGCGGAGTTGTCGATGATGTAGATGCGGCGTTCGCCGATACGGTTCATGCCGCTCCAACCAGGACGCAAGCAAGCCAAGATCAGCAGTCCGACGAACAGGAGTTGCAAGTAGAGCAGCAAGTTCTTGCGGAGGCGTTGCCAGATGCTGTTGACGTGCAAGTCTTCGAGCGCCCGCTTCCACAAGATGGTGCTGGGAACGACGCATTCGCGCCGTCGGAGCTTCAAGAAGTACAGACTCAGGATGGCGGGCGGGATCGCAGCTAGCAGCAACCACTGCCACGGTCCCAACATGTTGATCCAACTCATTTCATCCCGGCCTTTCAGCGGACGAGCCCGCGGCTGCGCAAGTATTCATTGAGCAGCGGATCGATGCTTTGATCGCTGCGGACCGAGACATACGAGATCGAACGCCGATTGCAGAACGAACGCGCGGATTCGATGAAGGCATTGAGCAATTGTTCGTAGCGACCCAGTAATGCGGAGGAGACCGAGATCTCGCGCGTTTCGCCATCTTCGCAATCGAGCAGTTTGAGATCGCCGGCCAAACTCGGCTTGAGTTCCTCGGGGCTCAGGACGTGGATCAAGTAGATGTCCATCTCGCGCGCGACGAGCATTTTGAGCGCGGTCTCGTAGCCCGACTTGCTCATCAAGTCGGTGATAACCACCACGATCCCTTTGCCGGTGTTCTTCAAGCAGAACCGCCGGACCGCTTCTTCCATCGGAGGCGAAGCGTCGGTGCACGGGGCGCTTTCGAGGTAGCCGAGCAAGCGATGGGAGCTGCTGCGCCCGCGCACCACGACCGGGCTGCCGGATCGCGAAAAGGTCGACACCGAGATGCGATCGCCGCGGCACAAACCGATGTAGGCCAGCGATGCCGCGATCTGTTTGGCCACGCGGAACTTGGTCGGTTCTCCAAACTCCATCGACAGCGAATCGTCGATCAACGTGTAGAAGTGAAGATCTTCTTCTTCGAGGAAGAGCTTGAGATACAGCCGATCCATGCGGGCGAACAGATTCCAGTCGATGAACCGCAGGTCGTCGCCGGCGACGTAATTGCGAAAGTCCGCGAACTCGACGCTCTGGCCTTTGCGTTTGCTGCGCCGTTCGCCTTTCATGCGGCCGCGGAAGATCTTGCGGCTGACCAACTCCATCCGTTCGAGTTTGGCCATCATCTCGCTCGATAGGAGCGGTTCGCTAGCCGAGCTGGCCGAGTTGCCGATGGCGTCACTGGAAGCTGCTGCGAATTTGGTCATGGCAGGATTCGCCTAACGTGGATTGCGTGAATTTCCGTCTCCTCCCTCATTCGCCCTCGCCCTCGCCCTCGCCCTCGTGCTCGTGCTCGTGCTCGTGCTCGTGCTCGTGCTCGTGCTCGTGCTCGTGCTCGTGCTCGTGCTCGTGCTCGTGCTCGTGCTCGTGCTCGTGCTCGCCACCCTACGGGCTACCGAAACAGACGATGGTTCCTTTATCGGTAGCGGCGATCAAACGGCCTTCGGCGATGCTGGGGGATGCGAGCAGTTGACCGGTCAAGCTTTCGCTCCAGGATTGCTCCCCGGTCTTCAGATCGAATGCATACAGCGTACCATCCAGTCCGCCGACCCAGACACGGCCATCGCAGATCACTGGCGAAGCATCGCAACGTTTGCGCACGACCGCTTCCCACCGCATCCCTCCATCCCGCAGATCCAATCCCAAGACCCGACGATTGCGAGTCGTGATGACGGCGATGCCTTCGCTGTTGGGTTGCAATGCGTCCAGCCGCGCGACGGCGGGCGAGGAGCGGATTTCTTGGGAGCGTTCGGCATCGGAGAAGGACCACAACCGTTCGCTGCGCAGCATGTCGAACACGAGGACTTGGCCCGATTGTGTCGGCACGATCGCGCGGTCGCCGAAGATAGCCGGAGTCGATCCGCTCGGGCCTTCGAGCAGCAATCCATCGCCGGCGGCGGTTCCTTGTTTCAAATCGATTTTATGCAATCGGCCATCGCAGCCTCCGAGGAGAGCAAGTCCATTCCAAATGGTCGGTGCGGAGCGGAGTTGATCGCCGGTGGCATAGTCCCACATCTTTTGGCCATCGGCCAATCGGAATGCAAACAGTTGGCCCCCTTCGCTGGTGATCAGCACGAGGTCTTCATAAAAGTTTGCACCGGCCGCCATGGCTTGTTGGATGTCGGCTTCCCAGAGCTGGGAACCATCTTCGGCGGACAAGCATACGACGTGGCCATCGTAATCACCCAGCACGAGTTTCCCATCGCGCAGCGCCGGGGCGGCAACGAATCCGGTCTTGAACGTTTGAGTCCAGAGTTCGTTGCCGGTTTTCAGGTCGAGGCAAAAGACTTTGCCTTCGACATCGGCAGCCCACACGCGGCCGTTGGCGATGACTGGGGAGCCTTCAAAGCCCGATTTCTCGCGCGAGAACTCCCACAATCGAACGGGGGCTTTGGGTAGCGTTCCCGAAGCGAATCCGGTCGAAGCGGCATCGCCTCGGACGGTGGTCCAGTCGTTGGACCAACCGACGTGGTGCATGCCCAGTGCGATCGCGAACCACAATACCCATAGGGAGCTTTTCATGGTTTCCTCATCGGTTCAGGGAAGGGGTGATGGAATCGAGGCTTTCGGAAACCCAAACGCGAACTTGGAGCACATTGCTCATCCGTCGCGGCTGTTCAGCATGATCTTGGATCGGTGCGGAATCAAGCGACGGCGGGTTGTTGTTGGGTTGCGCAGTGGAATGCGCCCAGTCCGAGGATAAAGTCCGAGGCGTCGATGCGAACGATATCTCGATCGGGAAACAGTTCTTGGAGTTGGCTGGCGGCTCGATCATCGGTCTCGCGGAATCCGAAGGTAGGCAAGACGACGATGCCGTTGGCCAGATAGAAGTTGCAATAGCTTTCGGGGACGCGGCGGCCTTGGATGAGCCGGGGAGGAGGCGTCAGCAGCGGGACGATCTCGAAGGGTCGACCGTTCGCGTCGGTGGCTTCTTGGAGGACGCGCATCTGGGCGGCGAGATGGGGAGCGTTGCTGTCGTCGCTGGTATAGGAGACTGCGGCCACCACCAATCCAGGTCGGACGAATCGCACCAGTTGATCGATGTGGCTATCGGTGTCATCGCCTGCTAGTTCCCCGCCGTCGATCCAAAGGACTTTGCGGATGCCGAGCATGCGTTGGAGTTCGGCTTCGACTTGTTCTCGCGACCACGAAAAGTTGCGGGTGGAGGCCATGAGGCAACTGCTGGTGGTGAGCAGCGTGCCTTCGCCGTCGGTTTCGAGTCCACCCCCTTCGCACACCAGGGTGGAAGGGAAGGATTGCATCGGCGTCGCGGGCTGCGCGTGGTACGCGCCGGTCGGATCGAGATGGCGGCAGATGGTGGCGTTGACTTCGCGGTCGAATTCGTGCGGGTACTTGTTTCCCCAGGCGTTGAACCGCCAGCGAACGGCGCCTAGTTCACGGCGATCGCGGTGGACGAGGAAGGTCGGACCGAAGTCGCGGATCCACGTGTCGTTGGTGCGGACATCGTGGACGGTGACGTTGGGAATCCCGTGGAGGGCCTGGGTTGCAGCGGCATGCGCCTCGGGGGGACCGCCCAGAACGTGGACGTGTTCGACTTCGGAGATCACGCGGATCATGTGTTCGGTGACGCGCGGGATCAGTTCGACGCGGCCCGGCCAAGTCTTGGGGTTATGCGGCCAGGCGATCCAAGTCGCTTCGTGGCGTTCCCATTCGGCGACCCAACGGAATCCGAGATCGGTCGGCGAGGGGGTGTTGGTTTCCAATGCGGTGGGCGAATCGCTTGTAGGCCGTGTCATACATCAATCCATCGTTTGGTCAGATCCGAGTAAGCATCGATCCGTCGATCGCGCAGGAAGGGCCAATGGGTGCGTTGGGCATCGATGGCGGCGAGGTCGATGTCGACGATCACCAATTCCTCGGCGGTGTGGCTAGCGCGGTGGAGCAAGTTCCCTGCGGGGTCGTAGACGAACGACGCGCCCCAGAACTCGATGTGGTCTTCGAGGCCGACGCGGTTGGCGGCGGCGACGAAGACGCCGTTGGCGATGGCATGGGATCGCATCATGGTTTCCCAAGCTTCGTGTTGGCTTTTGCCGAGGGCGGCTTTATCGGGCGGGAGCCAACCGATGGCGGTGGGGTAGAGCAAGATCTCGGCACCGCGGAGGGCGAAGAGGCGAGCGGCTTCGGGGTACCACTGGTCCCAGCAAACGCCGATCCCCAGGGTGCCGTAACGGGTCTTGGCGACGGTGAAGCCGGTATCGCCCGGGGTGAAGTAGAACTTCTCGTAGTAATGCGGGTCGTCGGGGATATGCATCTTGCGGTAGAAGCCGACTTGCGAGCCATCGACATCGTAGACCAAGGCGGTGTTGTGGTAGAGGCCTTGGGAGCGGCGCTCAAAGACCGAGCCGGTGACGACGACGCCGCATTCTTTGGCGACGCGGCTCATGGCGAGGCTGGTGGGCCCGGGGATGCTTTCGGCCCAGTCGAAGTGGTCATAGTCTTCGCTTTGGCACGGATAGTTGGCGTTAAAGAGTTCTTGGAGGCAGACGACGTTGGCCCCTTGGGAGGCGGCCACGCGCACTTGGGCGATGGCTTTCTCGACATTCTCGGGGATGGAGTGCGGGGTGGTCATTTGGACCAGGGCTAAACGCACTGGCCTGGTCGAGCTGGGCATGGGGAACGGACTCCGCGTTCGGGATCGAGTGCGATGGGATTTGGGGAGTGTACGCGACTATCAAGGTACCAAAAAACGCACAAACCGTCTCGTCGCGGCCCCAAAACTTTGGCGCATCGGTCCGTGATCGCTGCGAGCACTACCGGGGGCTATTGCGTGCACACAGAATGGGAAACACAGAGGCACGGAGAGCACAGAGGGGGAGCCCTTAGCTGCGGCGGGGGCTTTCCCAGGGCACGTCCGGGACTCCTTGCTCGGCATTCGCGACGCGGGCCATCACAAACAACAAATCGCTCAATCGATTCAAGTAGATGATGATGTGCGAGACATCGCTCACGCGCGGATCGTGACTGAAACGGACAATCTCGCGTTCCACGCGTCGGCATACCGTCCGCGCTAAGTGCAACTGCGACGCTTGTGGACTGCCGCCGGGCAAAATGAAATTGCGCAGCGGAGCCAACTTCTCTTCCAAGCGATCGATGCACTGCTCGAGCGCCGCAACATGCGGCTCGCCATGCCACTTGAGCGAGTGACCCGATGGGTCCGGAGTCGCCAGTTCCGCACCGATCGAAAAGAGCTGATGCTGGACTTGATTCAGCACGCTGTCCAACTCCGAAGACAACCCCGTGCTGCGCGACAAGCCGATCACGGCATTGAGTTCGTCCACCGATCCATACGCGCAGATCCGCGCATCGTCCTTGGATACCCTAGGGCCGCCAAACAATCCCGTTGTCCCGGCATCGCCGGTCTTGGTATAGATCTTCATCGAATCCCTTCGCCGCAGGTGCATCAATTTGGAGTAGGTGTTGTGGTGAGCCCGGGCGGCTGCGCGAACCGGTAGCCGCCGAGAACGAGGCAAGCCTACAGCAGCGGTCCGCGATGTCAATCGATCACGCGACGCAGGCTCCCGGCTCGGATGGCCTCCTGATATAATCGTGCGGTGTCAATGCGCTGACCGTTGGTCCATGCGTTGCCCAGTTGCTTCATCCTCAAGGAAGATCTCTTTTCGATGCCTGAACCGTCGGTCTTCTCGAGCGGCTACCTGCTCTTTCGACGAAGAGGAACACTTCAGTTCCTGCTGATGCGACACGCCGACCGATGGGATCTGCCCAAAGGGCACCTCGATCCAGGCGAAACGGCCGAACGAGCCGCGCTGCGCGAACTGCACGAAGAGACTGGACTGGCTCCCAACGAGATCTGGACCGATCCCGATTTCAAATTCGAACATCGCTATTGGGTGCCGCGCCGCAAACAACCCGAACAACAAGCGTTGAAGCAGTTAACGATCTATCTGGGTTTCACCCACAGCTCCAACGAAGTCCAATGCACTGAGCATTTGGGGTTCCAATGGTGGAACTGGTGTCCACCCCACCGCATTCAGTCGCAAACCATCGATCCGCTTTTGGATCACGTGGCAGCGCATCTTCGCGAGAATAGCGCCGCGCAATCGATCTTTGGAACGCGATGAGCGCGATGCCATCCTCGCGTTCATGGAAGCTGCAATGGAATGGCTTCGTTCGCAATCGTTCTCAGGTTCTCAACGATAACGAGGAGAATCGGTTTCGAGTACGAGTACCACTTCGTTGAGTAGGAGTACGAGTACGAAGAGATCAACGACCATTCGGATTGGGAATCCGAATGGTGCGATAGGCGAAACGTCAACGAACGATTCCCAGGCTGCGATGCCCGGTTAGTTCTTTAGCAGATCGCTCGGAAGGATTCGTTTATCGAGGAAGAAGGCTTTGTCCTTGAACCCGAAGTAGCTCGGTTGATACGACTCTGGAACGTTGACGCTGGCTTTGGCGGGCACGTCCAAGCCGACTCCCCAGTAGATGCTGTTGACGAACAAGCGACGCAAGTCCTCGGACTTCAAGTCGACGGAGGCTCCGATGGTCGAGCAAATGACTTTGCCTTCCTTGCCTTCGGGTTGGCCTTCTGCAGCGGGCAATTGGTAGGTCTTGGTCCAGACCAGCGGCATCATCGGTTCGTTCTTTTCGCCAGGAAGCGGCGGGTCGGTCGGCTTCATGCCGCTGAGGACTTGGCCGAACATCAACACGTTGGCCGATGGAGGCAGATGGACCACGCCGTAGACATCGGTCGGGCCAAAGACATCTTTGACTCCGCGCAAGATCGGGGAGTCGGCATGTTTGTCGTTGATGATGCCGCGGGTGGCTTGTCCGTTGTGGACACCGTGGTGGGAGTACCACGTCTCGCCGATGATCTGTTGCCCGAATCCGCCGGGCCAATTGCCACCGTGATTCCACGACCAGTGGCGATAGTTGCTGTTCTCTTTGCCGGAGATATTGAACGGGTGAGTCGCGGTACGAAGAGCCAAGAACGGCTTGCCGGCCCGCACGAAGTTTTCGATGTGCTTCATCTGATCTGCCGGCAGATCGCGGAAGCGGAGGAACATGACCATGAAATCGGCATCATCGAGGTTCTCCAGCCCTGGAATGTTGCTCGAGTAATTCGGATCGACCGTCTTGGTTTCGGGGTGGATGGCGAAGTGCACGGTGCAGTGGAAGCCGTGTTGTTCGCTGAGGATCTTGGCCAGCATCGGAAGGGCTTCTTCGCTGCGGTACTCTTCGTCGCCCGAGATGAGGACGACTTTCTTTCCGTGACCGGGAAGCGAGGTATTGGCTGGGCTGGGGAGATCGAGCCACAAACGATCGTCACACAGCGCTCGATTCGCGCTGGAGAGCGATCCTAGGACCAAGGCACAAGCCAACCAACACCACGCCGAAGCGCGGACCATCGAGCGGACAATCATGGTGAACCATTTCCATCAAGAGGAAGGCGCGGCCGCATGGCGCGGCCGCGAGCGATGTGAAGTTCGATTCTGAGACAAAGCCGTAGAGACCGATTCGAATCAATCGAAATCCCGGCGGATCATCTTTTCGAGGACCGCGAGCTTTTCGTCTTCGGTGCCGGTGGCCAAGACCCGACCATCGGGTCCAGCGATCGCGCCGAACACATCCAATCGGGTCGTCTCATCGATGAGGCCTTTGCCAAAGTAGAGTTGCACTTCACCCAGGAGGTCGAGTTTGGTGCGCGTCGTGTCTTTGACGAGGGCTGGAAGCCGTTTGTTCTTGATCGAGTCGGCTGGCAAGTTCGGGAGATCGCCGAGCGGATAGGCTTCGACCATTTTCTTGATCAGCCCATCGACGGCCGATTGGATCTTGCCATCGGGATCTTTGTCGGCGGCGACTTCGCGTGCGTTGAGCGAACTCGACGTGATCGATTTGTCCTTGGCTCCCTTTTCGGCTTGCAAGTTCACCACGCGGATGCGGCAGTCGTTTTTGGTCGTGCCGTTGGCGCGGAGGAACGCGACGTCGACTTCGAAGACCACCAGAGCGTCGTAGTGCTGTTCGGTGGCTTTCTTGGCCAGATCCGCAAGCGATTCGCTGCTACCGATGTAGACCAATCCCGGTCCGAGCGGAATGGAACCAGAAGGCAGTTGCAAGTCGGCTGGGTAGGCCGAGGAGCTTGGGGATCCAAAACCGGCGCCGGAGAAACCTGCACCCGGAGGTGCGTTGCCAAATCCGGGAGGAGCGGAGGTCGGGGCAGCGCCCGGAGATCCGCTGGTGATGTTGAGCGCATCGTCTTGGTAGGGTGCGACATAATCAAAGGAGCCGCTGGCTGAGCCGCCGCCGGCATTGCCAGCCGGTGCTCCACCGCCTGCAGGAGGTCCGCCAGCACCGCCGGGGCCACCTGATCCGCCACCCCCGTATCCTGGAGGCGCGCCGGTACTGCCGGGTGTGTAGCCTGCGGGAGGTCCGCCAGCGCCACCCGGGCCGCCTGGTCCGCCACCACCGTATCCTGGAGGGGCTCCGGTACCGCCCGGCGTATAGCCTGCAGGAGGTCCGCCGCCGCCAGGTCCACCGGGTCCGCCTGGGCCGCCACCGCCATATCCCGGAGGTGCTCCGGTACTCCCTGGGCTGTAACCTGCAGGAGGTCCACCGGCACCCGGTCCACCTGGGCCACCCGGTCCGCCACCGCCGTATCCCGGAGGTGCGCCCGTGCCGCCTGGACGATAGTTGGACGGTGGTCCGCCCGAGGCGCCACCGCCGTATCCTGGAGGGCCACCGCTACCGCCACCGGTGTAACCAGCGGGAGGGCCGCCGGCGCCGGGTCCATATCCTGGAGGGGCACCGCCGGGAGCACCTGCCCCCGGTCGGCCTGGACCGCCGGTTCCGCCAGCCATACCACTGGCGAGGCCACCGGTGCTGCTCAAGAAGCCGCCGAGGAGTCCACCGCTGGGTGCACTGCCGCCGGCGCCGAAATCGTATTCTCGAAATGCTTCCGACCATTTGCCGTCGGAGTGTTCGCTGCGGAAGGCATCGATGAACTTGGACGCGAACTTGCCTGCGGCATCGCTGAGTTCTTTCGCGGGCAAGACCGGAATCGGCGTGCTGGCAGCACCACCGGCCGCCGCTCCGCCACGGGCGGGACCACCGCGTCCACCGGCGCCGCCGAGCGCGGCCAAATCGGTGCCTACCGGCTTCAGGTCGGTGACATTGCCCGATTTCTTCAAGACCAATCCGACGGCGAAGTTGTATCCGTAGCGCGGTACGACTCGGGGTTTATCCCATCGATAGCTGCTGGTGACCGTTTCGATTTCGTCGTTGGGCAGATGCAGCGAGTGGGCTTGCATGAGCGCGTAGGCTCGAGGTGCATTGCCCGCGCGAAAGGCTTCAACAGCCCGATCGCGCAGGGTCAGTTCGATCGGTTGTGCGGCAGTCGAAGCGACACTCGAAGGAGGCGGGCTGGAACCAAATGTTGCACCGGAGCTGGCTGGGCTCGAGGCAGGTCCAGCATTCCCCGCAGGACCACCGGTGCTGCCAAAGGAGGGACGGCTGGGCGTGGCTGCGCCGCTTCCCTCGGGGGGAACGGCAGCACCCGCACCAGCGGAACCAAAGCTGGGACGCGCCGATCCGCCGCCTTGCGGAGCAGCGGCCGCACCGCCACCGCTGCCAGCGGTGCCGATGCTGGGACGGGCAGAGCCACCGCTACCGACCGAACCGATAGAAGGGCGCGAGGGTGCTGGAGCGGCCGCGGCTCCAGCGCTGGGTGAATCCGACTCGGGTTCGGAGCTGGGATTGCTCGCGTTGGCGTTGGATGGGGGTTGAGCGGGCGCGGAGGGTTGGCTGGTCGGCGCGGCATTGCTGCTGGCGCTGGCAGGGGCGGTCGCTGCACCGCTGGCATCTGCGACTTGCGTCGGTTGTTTGCTGCCACACCCGAGCCATGTGGTGCTCATCAAGGCGGCGCCAAGCCAAAGGTATCGATGCTTCATGGACGAACCCAGTCACGAAAAATGAAAATGAGAAGCGATGTGTCGAACGCTGGAGACCGATGCGCGAACCGCATCGGCGAGGATTGCGCATGCATCGCAAACGCGATGATACGCGCCTGTTGGAAGATGCGCCGCCGATCTTCCAAGTCCTGGAGTGCGCCGCCGCGCGGGTTTGGCGTGCGATGGGCGGCACTCGCCCATCCTCGATCCGAGCGTTGAAATTCCGATTATCCGCAACCGGATTGGCGTTGTCTACAGCTTGCGGCGTTATATTAGAAGTTCCTGCAGGCCCGGTTGGCAGACCGGTCGGAGGAGACGCACGGCCGATGCCGCGATTCGATACTGAACCGGCGGCGTGTCGGGGATCGTGCGTCCGTCCTGCGACGTCCGACCGTCCCCCCTGGATCGAGCCGACCAGTACCAACCACGTGTGACCCAGATCCACCCGGTAAATCCCAGCTTGAAAAGCAACGCATGAAGGACGATCCGAGCCCATTTGCAACCGAAGAAGAATCGCGCCCCGTGGTGCAATTGTGGATGCTTTTCGTCTCCATGATCGTGTTTGCATTCATGTCGCTGCTGATCATGTTCGCCGCTCGCGTTCCGGCGATCGCCAACAGCATCCACGATGTCATGGGGATGCCCCGCGCGGCCAAACCAGACCGGCCCGATCGCTCGACGCACTTGTTCATGTTGCTGTTCTGTTACTCGTCTCCCCTGCTGTTGATGCTGTGGGTCGGATTTCTTCGTCGGCTATTGATCCGCTGGACCCCCAAGCAGACCCGCACCGAATCCGAGGATTTCGGAAGTCCCTTTGAGGATGGCAAGCCATGAACGATGTTCTCGCTGCGATCGAACGCCACTTGAGCCGCAAACTGACGGTCAAGCAGTTGGATTACTACCAAGTCCTCGGATTGGAGCTGTATTGCACCGAACCGGCCAAGATCAAAGTCGCATTGCAAGCGGCATCCAATGCGCTCGCAGCTTCAAAGCCCGAGCTGCATCCGGAATCGTCGGTTATCGTTGGAAAGCTGCTCAAGCAAGCCCATGCGGTGTTGATGGATCCAGCAAAGAAGTCGGCTTACGACAAGCAGCTCGCCAAGCTGTTGGCATCCAAAGCCACAACCGCTTCATCCACCCCGGTTGCTTCGCAGGTGTCGGTGGCAGCCTCGGCTAAAGTCGCCGAAACACCGGCAGGCTACAACGTATCGCGTACGAGCGAGGTGGTACCAGCTTCGATCGAGGCTTCGTGGTTTCCAAGCGGCGATCCGATGGCACCGTATTTGTGGGCGACCGCCGAGCCGTTGGCATCCAAGGCATTGGAACCAGCGCCGGCGCTAGCTGCGGTGCTTGAGGTCGAACCGCGCCGCGCAGAGTTGTTGGAACTGTTTCCATCCCTTGCGATGCTCGAGCGCGCGGCGCTTGCCCGCGAAGCCGCGCAAGCCGATGCTTGGGTGGATGCCGATGCGGATTCCGAAGATCGAATCGGCGGCAAAATGGCTTCGCGATATTCTTCACCCCGTTCGGAACTGGACAAAAGCCAATCGATCGCGGAGCAACTGAAGCGTCAGCGCATTCGGCGACAGCGCTGGACCATCGGAGGCATGATCGCCGCCGCGGTTTTGCTGCTGGCGGCAGCGGGTGGTGTCTTCCTCAACAATCGTTTGAAGTACGCGGCCAAAGACAAAGAACGCCAAGCCAAGAATGCCAGTGCGCCTGCTGGAGATCCCGTCGCTACCAACGAGGGCGCGACCAGTCCGCAACCGGGCGATGCGTCACGCAAACCGCGACGTCCCGGAGAATCGGTCCGTTCGAATCTCCCCAGTGTGAATCGCAGCGAGCCCGCCGATACCTCCATGGCATCGAATCCCACCACGGCTTCGACGGGGGCACCGATGCCCATGCCATCCAACGATCCGGCAACGATGGCTCAAACCCCCAAGCAACCTGAATCGCCGGCACCCGCTGCGAATCCAGCAGCGAACCCTCTGCCAGAGAATCCAAGCACTCCGCCGGCACACCCGAGCATGGCGTCCGCCAATCCCAATCCACCCGCGCCGACGAACGAAAGCAAGTCTTGGGTGGCGTGGATGAAACACGCCCGCGAAGACATCGAAGCCAAGAAGTTCGATGCGTTTGAGAAATCGATCAGCCAAGCGATCGAGTCGGCCGAGACCGCCAGTGGCAAAGAGCAAGCCGCTCGATTGGATCAGTTGGGGCAACTCTACCGGATCTACGT
>JBKCUI010000119.1:0-12287 GCA_046318495.1 Pirellula sp.
CCTCGTTGATTCCACGGACCAAACCATTCAGTTGCGCGATGCAAAGCCCCGGACAGTTGCTGTAGTTGAGCGTCAGGATCACGGGTTTTCCGGTTTCCATCAACTCGCTTAACGATGTTTGGATCCCGCGCGAGTTTCGAAAGGTTAACTCTGCGGGGATGGTCTCACCCAAATGCTCATCGATCCCGACGCCTTCCATCGACTTGGGAAGTTCGTTGCGTACGTATTCCTCACCGTCCACTGCGTTAGCGCGTCCGACCGAGATCGCGACGAGGGCGAACCACGCAATGGTTTTTAGGAAATGGAATGGTAACGTTCGCATGGGAAACTCAACTGGCTTTCAGTGCGTCATGCACCGCTGGGAGCGACAGTTCGGTACTCCTTCAGGATCAATTGCTCGGCTTGGGGCACCGGAATGTGGAAGACATCCTTCATCGCGGGCTCCTGTCCCTTCTTGAGCTCGACCGATTCATCCAAGACCCTGGCTTTGCCGTAGCCTTGCAGGGCCTTCAGTTGCTCGCTGCGATACTCGGCCGGCTTGTCTGCCTCCGAGCCAGTGCGCTTGCTATCCACCCAATTGACCATGTTGTAACAAAGGGCTTGCGTCCCCTGCAGGACCAGCACCAAGACCACGATGCTCAGGATCGCCGAGTAGGCGATCATTTTCGTGTTCAGGTCGTCGTAGCGTGCCATGAAGTGACCTCAGGTTTCCTATGCGATCGGGAGATTAGAGGAGTGGGTTGGTGTATGTCAGGGCTTCGGGCAGTCGCGGATCCCGCACGGCGACCAACGGCACGTGCGATGCACGGACCAAGAAGAACGCCAAGAAGATCGCCAACATGCCAACGCCACCCAGGAAGTGTCCAACGAGGGGAATCAGGCTTGCTGGACCGGAATTCGGAATGACCAAGAACGTCATGTCGAGCCAGTGAACCACAAGCACCCAGACAGCCCAAAACGCGAGGCCAGCCCGGTGTCGTCGCACATGCCGACTGATCGTTCCCAAGAAGGGAATCGCAAAGTGCAAAGGAATCAATGCGTATGCCAGATACTGCCAGCCATCCATCAAACGCATTCGGTACCAGTTGGTTTCTTCAGGAATGTCGCCATACCAGTAAAGCAACAACTGGGAGAACGCGATGTACGACCAGAACATGATGAAACCAAACATGAACTTGCCCATGTCGTGGAAATGTTCGACCGTGACCATCTTTTGCAGTTTGCCGAAGCGTTGCAGCGACATGCAAATCAAAATCATCGTGGCGAAGAAGCCCATCATTCCAGCGGCGAACATGTAGACGCCGAAAATGGTGCTGAACCAGTCCGCGTCGATGCTCATGACCCAGTCGAACGCGGCGAAGCTGACCGAAAGGGCGAACAGCATAATGAACGGCCCGCTCCACTTTTGGCGAGCCAGCGTCAATTCCACGTCCCCGGATTCGTCTTGCTTGCGGCTGAGGTTATAGAACACCCCACCCATGAATACCCACAAACCAAAGTACACAAAGGCTCGCAGCGTAAAGTAATTCCGGGTCAGATACCCGACGTCAATCTTGTTCAAGATCACGCTGCTATGCACTTTCTCGCGGACGTTCCATTCGTAAAGCGCGTCGCTGTTGGCGTATAGCAGTACCAAAATGGGAACAAACAAAATGGCCAGGAACGGAATCGTCGACATCAACAGCTCGGCAATCCGACGGATCGACGAGCTCCAGCCTGCACGGGCGACGTACTGCACCAAGATGAAGAAAAGCGATCCTAGAGCGATCGTCATGACAAACATGTAGTTCGCCAAGTACGAATGGGTCACGAATTTGAGCGCGTTGCCACCATCGCTCCCGCCCGATTGGGTAAACAAACTGAAGACCGCACCAATGACCAGCAACGCCAGTCCAGCGGCGAACAGAATCGCGGATTTGTTCTTCCAGCTATCTGGTAGCTCGATCGATTCTTTGTCGTATTGAAGACTCATATCGCTTTGGCTGCTATCGGGTTGTACGAATCTTGGCGAAGTGAATTCGCCGGGTTCGCGGTAGGAAACGGGATCGGATGCAATCGGCCAGGCCTATTTGGCTTCCGGCAAGTTGCTTCGCTGCTCGACAGGAATGTCATCCACACTCGCGTTTCGCGAGCGTTGCAAGGCCTTCACGTACAGGACGATGGCCCAACGTTCCTTCGGGGTGAGCGAAGAAGAATATGAAGCCATCTTGCCCTGCCCCATACTGATCGTGTGGAAGATCTCCCCAACTGGAAGCTCTTGAATCCGCTTCATATGCAGCGACGTCGGAGGGGTCCACGTGTCTTGCATCAGACTTGCCGCACGCTTGGCCACTAACCCATCACCGTATCCGGAGTAACCATGGCACGCGGAGCAATATACTTCGAACTTCTGTTTGCCCAGACGGATGTCCGGCTCCGTTGGCTCGAACGGAAATTGCTTGATAAAGGGTAGTTTTGGCGGCGTCTTCGCGGTGCCGTCGGCGTTTGCGGGAGTGGATGTTGCAGAATCCTGGATAGCTGAAGGCGAGGCTGCATTATCCTGAGAAGCTTGTGCTGGCAGAGCTGAATCTTGGGCGTCCCTACGCGCAGAGACCAAATGCGCTACGTCCGAATCGAGACCCAGTGCGCTGAGTTTGCTCGGATCCCATCCGAGATAGAAAGGATCTTGTTCGGTCAACTGACCGCGAGCCACGGTACCTTCGACCTGAGGTCGCATGCTGCGTCCGTCGGCGAAGATGGTGGTGGTTTGTTGAGCCTTCTTCTTGGGTTGGAAATCCATATCGAAGAACACGTGCCAGCGAGGGAGGTCGCTGAAGCCGGCTCGCATGTTGAGGACGATCGCGGCTGGAATGAGCCCGGTTAGGACTAGCAACAACGCAGCCAGCCAAATCGGCTGAGGAAGGCTCGATGGAGATGGGTCTTCCATGACTTCATCGAGCGATTCGGGATGGGTGGACCCGAGCAGTTCGCGGACAGAATCCTTGTTGTAGTATCGGTCGCGTGCGTCGACGAACAAGAAAAACTTGTCATCCGTCGCGCGATCGAAGCGTGGGTTGGTGAAGACTGGGTTGCTGAAACGCGGCAGGCCGTTGAGCCCCAACATTCCGAGAACCGAAGTGAACGCCGAGAACAAAATCGTCAATTCGAACGACACCGGAATCGATGCCGGGCTGATGCCAAAGGGCTTGCCCGAGATGATGTACTTGTAGTCCACGCCGTTCATCCACCATTGCATCAGCAACGCGGTGCAGAGGCCCGTCAAGCCTGCACACAGCACGATGAACGGCAAGATGGTCGGCTTGATGCCCAATGCCTCATCGATCCCGTGAACGGGGAACGGTGTGAACGCATCGGTTTTCGTGTAACCCGCATCGCGCACTTTACGGGCGGCTACGAGCAAATCGTGCTCGTTGGAAAACTCAGCCATCCACCCACAGGACTTGGGTGGTTTGGGCTCAGCGGATTTGCGTGGTTTATGTTCGCTCATGATCGATTTTGAAGGGAGGCAAACCGTGCTTCAGTTCGGGCGGACGGGAGTTAAGCGTGACCGTGCGAGCCATGTCCGCCGGTGCTCTGCCCGTGCGAACCGTGATCTCCAGAGTGGCCATGCCCCAGCAACTCCGCTTGCAGGTGTTCTGCGTGTTCCGAGGAGGACATCACACCTTTGACTTCCGAGATGGCGATGGTTGGCAAGTACCGGCAGAAGAGCAGGAACAAGGTCATAAACACCCCGAAGCTACCAAAGAACATCAATCCGTCATACAGCGTCGGTCGGTAGTAACCCCACGACGCAGGCAAGAAGTCCCGGCTCAACGAGGTGACGGTGATAACGAATCGTTCGAACCACATCCCGATGTTCACGAAGATCGAGACGACCCACATGGCAACCAGATTGGTGCGGAACCACTTGAACCAGAACAACTGCGGCGAGATTACGTTGCATGTCACCATGATCCAATAGGCCCACCAATAGGGACCAAAGGCTCGGTTGATGAACGTGAAGCCTTCATATTGGTTCTGGCTATACCAAGCCATGAAGAACTCCGTTCCGTAGGCCAAACCGACCAGCGAACCGGTCGCCAGGATGATCTTGTTCATGTTGTCGAGGTGACGCAGCGTGATCAAGTTTTCCAACTTGTAGATCTTGCGCATCGGTACCAACAACGTGACCACCATCGCGAAGCCGGAGAAAATAGCACCGGCGACGAAGTAGGGCGGGAAAATCGTGGTGTGCCATCCTGGCAACTGCGAAACGGCGAAGTCGAAGCTAACGACGGTGTGAACGGAGAGAACCAGTGGAGCGGCCAATGCGGCCAACAAGGTGTAGGCCTTTTCGTAGACCAACCAGTGCCTCGACGAACCCGACCAACCCAAGCACAACAGGCCGTATACCATTCGGCGGAAAGGTGTCTTGCTGCGGTCGCGATACGTGGCGATATCGGGGATCATCCCCATGTACCAGAACACCAACGAGGTCGATGCATACGTGCCGACCGCGAACACGTCCCATAGCAGCGGACTGCGGAATTGCGGCCACATCCAAAGGTTCAAGCTCGGATAAGGAAGCAACCAAAAGGCCAACCATGCTCGGCCGACGTGAATCCCTGGATAGATTGCGGCGCAAACGACCGCGAAGATCGTCATCGCTTCCGCAGCTCGGTTGATGCTCGTCCGCCAGTTCTGGCGGAACAAGAAAAGGATGGCGGAGATAAGCGTACCGGCGTGACCGATACCGACCCAGAACACGAAGTTCACGATCGGCCAGGCCCAGAACACCGGGTTCATGTTCCCCCAGATCCCGACCCCTTTGTAGATCAAGAATGCGATCAGGGACAGAAACATGACCGCTGTCAACGACGAGAATCCGAACAGGATCCACCAGATCATCGGCTGCGGATCTTCTGCAACGCGGCAAACCATTTCGGTCACCGACGAATACGTCTGATTCCCCGTGATCAACGGAGCGCGACGCCCCGGGATATCGTTCGTGTTGTCGATTTCTCGCGGATTGTAGGAACTAGCTATGGTGGCCATGGTCACCTGAGGATTGCGAGTGGTCATTGTGATCGTGATGGCTGCCCGCCCCAGGACGCGAGGGGTGCAGTTGACTGTGCGTCGCGAGCCGCTTGGGCACGTTACGAATGCGCGATAGGTACAACGTACGAGGCTTGATGTTCAGTTCTTCGAGAACTGCGTAAGCTCGTTTGTCGTTGTGCGTTTGATAGACACGGCTGGTCTTGTCGTTCAAGTCCCCGAACACAATCGCCTGTGTTGGGCATGCTTGTTGGCATGCCGAGCGAACATCGCCGTCGTGGATGGTGCCATCGCCGGTGTTGCGTGCGGCGATCTTGCCGTTCTGAACACGCTGGATGCAGTAGGTACACTTCTCCATCACACCGCGACCGCGAACGGTGACTTCAGGGTTGAGAACGAGCTGTTGGAGCTTCTTCGAAGCTTCTTCTCGCTTGTCTTGCCAACCGTAGTAGTAGCCGTACTCGTCGTTGTAATTGAAGTAGTTGAAGCGGCGTACCTTGTAGGGACAGTTGTTGGCGCAATACCGAGTGCCGATGCAACGGTTGTAGGCCATCGCATTGATTCCCTCTTCGGTGTGCACCGTGGCTGCCACCGGGCAGACTTCTTCGCACGGCGCATTCTCGCAGTGGGCGCAAGCCATCGGCTGCATGACCACCTTGGGGTCGATCGGCGAGTGAATGTTCTTGCCAGAAGAGTCTGGGTTGACGTCCGCTTGGTAGTAGCGATCGATCCGCAACCAATGCATTTCCCGACCGCGGAGGACTTGTTCTTTACCAACGATCGGTACGTTGTTTTCCGCTTGGCAGGCGATCACGCACGCGTTGCAGCCGATGCACTTGTTCAAATCGATCGACATGCCCCAGGCGTGATTCCGATCGACCTTCGGGTTGTCCCAAAGGGACTTGTTCTCGAAGTGGTGTTCGACGATCTCTTCGGTGAAGGCCTTGTTGTCCTTGTATTCGAAGAGCGTTCCTTCTCGCACCAACTGCGGAGCTCGCTTGGCGGTTTCAGCAAGTCCCAGATCGTCGATGGCGAAGTGGTCTTGGCTGGTGGCCAAGCGGTACGGTTCGCTGGTCGGCTTGGCCGAAATACCGGTGTAGATGGCGGCTTGGTTCCAGACTCGGAACGATGCCAAGCTGGTTCCGATCGCGCCTGCAATCGTTCCCCCGAGCTCCTTGGTTCGACCGTATCCGAGGTTGACCGTGAACGAACCTTCCGCGTGTCCTGGGACGATAAACACAGGCAACTTGACCTTGGACTCGCCCAAGCTCAGCGAGACCATTTCTCCTTGCTTGAGTCCCAGCTCGGTCGCGGTGTTGGGGCTGCAGATGGCGGCGTTGTCCCAAGTCAATTTGGTCACAGGCTGCGGGCATTCTTGCAACCAACCGTTGTTGCCGAGCCGTCCGTCATAAATCGTATCGCTGGGCAACACGAGCACTTCCAGATGGACTGGATCAAAGCCGAGCTTGATCTCTCCATCGGCTAGCTCGTAAACGCGTGTGCGGAGATCGTTGGCGGTCAGGACTTTGGCGTCAGCCTTGATCTCGCCGGTAAAGACCTTGCTGGCGGTGTTGGGGACGAACCCGGTGTGCAGCGCTTCCTTCCATGTTCGCTCGCTGAGCGAGCCACCGAGAATGGCCGCTGCGGTTTGTTTTGCAATGGACTTGCCGTCGCGGACTTCCAAGCCGGCCAAGGTTGCCAAAAGCTCCACAGGCGTTTTGCCGCCGAGCAATGGGTCGATGGTGGGTTGGCAAATGCTGAGGGTTCCGTCCACGGCTCGGACATCGCCCCAGCTTTCGAGCGGATGGGCTGCGGGAACGGTCCAGCGTGCGACTTGTGCCGTCTCATCATCGTAATGCGACAGGTACACCACATCGCCGATCGCCTTCAAGGCATCGGCCAGGTCGACGTCCCCTGCAACGGTAAAGACTGGGTTCGGAGCGAGCACCCATGCCTTCTTGAATTCACTGGATTGCTGAACGAACTCGTCGAGCTTCAAGGTCGCGAGCCCTTGCAGTTCATTGGGCGTTTCGTACAGCAAGACCGTTTTGCCGATGTTGCCGAGCTTGGCATTGATTCGCAAAGCAGCCACTTGCACGGACAACGGCTGGTGCGAGCCGACGCTCAACACAGATGCTCCCTTGTTGGCGAGCAAATCGCTGGCGATCGCTTCAACGGCACGAGAGACGCGATCAGCTTCCTTGAGCTGGTCGTAGGCGACGTCTTCGGCCTTGTCTTCGACGATCTTTCCAGCGTCGATCGCTTCTTCGATCTTTCGAAGCAGGATGCTGATTTGCGAAGAACGCAAAGCCAGCCGGAAATCCGCTGCAGTACCCGTTACAGAATATTGAGATTCGGCGACATAAAGCCGGTTCATCCAAGCCCCATCCGGCGAACGATGGTTCGCGAACTGGCGAGCGTAATGCACGCCATTAAGATCGGCACCCAGCAGATCCGAATCCAATGCGACGATCACTTTCGCAGCGTCGAGGTCGAAGACCAAGTTCGCGTTGCCTGCGCCAACGGCTTCGATGGCCTTGCCAACGTTACCCGAGTACACCGATTCGTAACGAACCAGGGTGGCGGCTGGATATTTCTTCGCAACCTCGGCCAACACGCGGCGGAACGACGGGCACCGCGAAGGCTCAAACACGATCGCCAATCCCTTGCCATCGCCGAGAGTCTTGGCCGACTCTTCCGCGTAGGAGTTGAAGATCTTCCAGCTTTCTTCTCGCTCGGTGATCACATCGCTGTCGGCAATAAACGGCTTGGCTCCCGCCTTGGAACGTTGCAGTACCACGCCGATGCGGTCTTGATCGTAGAGGGACAGAACCGAAGCTTGCGTGAACACGTCCGTTCCGGCGGATCGGAGCTTGGCGTTTTCGGTGAAGTCCTTCGGCTGGCTATTGGCGTAAGCAGGATGGTCAGCGTTGCCGTCCACCTTGATCGGCCGACCATCTAGGTTAGCGACCAGCGTGTGCACAACACGGCCCGCCCACTCAAAGCTGGTGGCGAAGTACTCGTGGATGCCGGGGACGCGGCCTTCGGGACGAACCACGAAGGATGCGACTTCTTCGCGGTAGTATCGGCAGCCGGACATCCCACCCAGCGCCAACGAAGCACCCATCAGCTGCAGCCAGCGACGGCGCGAGACGCCTTCGGGGAACTCCGAAGCCGCTTGCGGAAACTCACGTTGCAGAAACTGTTCAAACTCCGGCGTTTTCTGAAGCTCGTCGAGGCTGCGAAAATACCGAGTTCTGTTTTCGGTCCCGGATTGGCTCATCGGTGGCAAACCGCACAATTCGTTTGAGGATTGATGTTTTTCTCCGCTCGCAACTTTTTGCCGAGCGCCAGTTGATCTTCTTCGCTCCCAGCGGACCAAGCCAAGTTGGTGACTTCTTCCACGGGGCGGAGGTGGGGTTCAGGATTGCGATGGCAATCCAAACACCACGCCATCGATTGATTTTTGGCTTGATAGACGATATCCATTTGATCGACTCGGCCGTGGCACGACACGCACGACACGCCGCGATTCACGTGGGCGGAGTGATTGAAGTACACATAGTCCGGCAAGCGGTGGATGCGTACCCAATCCACGCTTTCGCCTGTCCGCCAGCTTTCGCGGATCGGCTTGAGCTTGGGCGAGTCTGAGTGGATCGCGGATAGCTTGGGCAGTCCGGCCGAGGTCCTGGGGCTATGGCAGTTGATGCACGTTTGCGTCGCAGGGATCTGCGAGTGGGCGGACTTGTCCACCGAGACGTGGCAGTATTTGCAATCCATTTTCAGCTCCCCGGCGTGCAGGGCATGGCTGAAAGGTACC
The DNA here is from genome assembly GCA_046318495.1 of Pirellula sp. Lineage (GTDB taxonomy): Bacteria > Planctomycetota > Planctomycetia > Pirellulales > Pirellulaceae > JBKCUI01. Next base: position 8,855 of record JBKCUI010000119.1, read on the forward strand.
GGTTGCAAAGGTCGGTAGCCCGTATTAAGGGTCTCCGGGCTGGTTACGCCCAGGAAAAGCGCGCCCGCATAGGCACCGCCCGCGAGGATCAACACCCCCAAGAGGGCCAAAAACTTGTTGGTCCACCGGGGAAATAAGAATCGTTGGGACATAGTAGTCAGACGAGTATCGGTAGCGTTTCGATACGACACCAGCAGGCTCGGCCCCAACGCATTGGCTCGCAAGCTAGCGTTGGGCAGACCGATCACAACTCCTGCGAGGACGAAGTGTAATGACTACCCGTGCTTCGCAAAAGATGGCCACAGCAAACTACGCTTGCAAGGCTTGCCTGTATCGACGATTTTGCCGTCAAACTGTTGGAAATCCGCACACGCGTAAAGTTGAGCGACAATTCGTCGCAGACTTGCGGAATTGCTTTTGAAAAGCCTCGGGAAAACCAGATCTCAAGGGCCGGTTAACTCCTCGAGGGCATCCGCTAGAGGTCCGGATCGATGGTTGTATCGGTTGGAGCGGATTCAACGTTTCGTGCGTCGGATTGGGGCCCGCAATCGTCGGATGGGGATGCTGAGGAAGGAGGTGGGGGCGAAACGGACGAACGAGACGCCGCAGAACTCTGGCGGTAGGCTTGTCGACCCTCTGCGTATTGGCGTTTGTTGGGCGTGTTTTCCGCGATCCAAGCGTCGATTTCGGCTGCGCTCGGTGGGGAATCGGCGGCCAGCGTGGTCAAGCGTTCGAGTTGCCGTCGGCACCATCCGCAACCGGTACCCGCGCCCCCGCATTCGGACAACTGACTTGGCAAGCGGACGCGATGGACGCGCATGTAGTTGAGGACTTTGCGCCACGTGATATGAAAGCACAGGCACAGTTCGTCATCGGGTTCCATGCTCGGCTAGCCTTATGGAGCGGATGGGCGGAATCTGTTTGCAGAGTTTTGCGAGGCTGCATCCGCGATGCCCTGTCGCGCTGACGAAGCGGTCATCGCGAAGCTGCAGGTGGGGGCGGCTGGACTCTGCGGTGCAAATCGTTCAAAAGCACCAATGCAGCCGAACCGTACCACGGGTGCAATTCCATTGCCAGTCGTCCCGCTTGGATTGCCGGATCGCTTTCGGTCCATTGCTTGGCTTCATCGAGCGAGTCGGTCTTGAACACATAGATGCCCCGAAGTTCACCGTTGTCGCCAAAGGGACCGGCCACCACGAGCTTCCCTTCTTTTGCCATGCGGCCGATGTTGTCCATGTGCGCCTGCTGGAGAGCTTTGGCGGTATCTTCATCTTGGTTGCGGTTGGGCCCTGCCTTGAGAAACGCCATGACATACATTCGCATCCCGCGCTGGTCGGCGTCTACGGCCTGCGCCATTTCGGCATCAAAGCCTGACTCCGGATCGCGGATTTGATCGAGTAGCGACTGGGTGATCGCCATCGTCATCGATCGAACTCGGATAGCATCCAATCCCGGAAAGCCAACGCAGCACAGCACCAGGGCACTGACGCAGACCATCCAAACAGAGCATTTAGGGAACCATCGTGGCATGGCAAGATCTCCAACGGGAACGAGGAAACAACCGTTTTCTGAAACGCGTGCAGTTTGACCTAACGTGCATGCCTAGCCTTCTACAGGTTCAATGTGGAACCAAGCATAGTCTATGCTTCGTTGCTCGGAGTGCTGGTCACACCAAGCGATGCGATGCGCCGCTCTCGGGCAAGCGTTCGAGAGATAGAAATGCAGCGGCTCGTTGGCCCCGGGCACGAACCGGTTGAGGCTGTGGAGCGAGAGCCTTACTGGCCGGGCCTTACTGGCCGGAACCTTGGAAATGGCCTTCGGTGAAAGCCGTGGCCATCGCCTTGGGGACATCGGCCTCCGCGAGCACCAAATTCGCACGGTTTTCGGCGACTTTGGCACGCATTACCTGTTCTTGCGCGATCGCTTCAGCGCGTCGTTGCTCGGCTTGCGCGCGGGCCATGCGCACATCCGCTTCGGCTTGATCGGCACGCAACCGCGCTCCGATGTTTTGGCCGACTTCGATGTGGGCGATGTCGATCGACACGATGGTGAATGCGGTTTGGTTGTCGAGACCACGTTTGAGCACCGTTCGGGCGATCAAGTTCGGATTCTCTAGTACGGCCAAGTGGGTTTCCGACGATCCGATCGAACTGATGATCGATTCACCGACGCGCGCGATCACGGTTTCTTCCGTGGCTCCGCCGATCAACTGTTCGAGGTTGGTGCGAACCGTCACCCGCGCCTTGACCTTGAGCTCGATGCCGTTTTTGGCGATAGCGCTCAAGAATCCAGTCGGGCTGTAGCGAGGATCGGGGCAATCGATAACACGAGGATGCACCGAAGTGCGAACGGCGTCGAGCACGTCACGGCCAGCCAGATCGATGGCTGCAGCCCGATCAAAATCCAAGTCGATTCCGGCGCGGTGGGCCGCGATGATGGCATTGAGAACGTTCATCACGTTGCCTTCGGCCAGATAGTGGGCTTCGAGGCGTTGGGTGCTGATGCCGTTGCGACGGTCGATGTCCAAGCCGGCTTGAGCAGCCATGATCTTGGCGTTGACGACCACGCTCGAGCGAACTTGTCGCAGGTACATGCCGATCAAGCTCGACATACTGACGTCCGCGCCGCTCATCATGGCTTGCAGCCAAAGACTGCCGAAGTTCCAAAGAACGATCAGCGAGATCAAGCCAAAAAAGGCGACCACCGCCAGCAGCCCATACATTCCGAACTGGGCGAAAGGGAAGCCTGCCGGTCCAGGAGGTACCGGGCCGCCTGGGCCTGGGCCTTGAGCCAACAGCCAATCCATCGACGGATTGATCAACCAGGATGCCATCGACGAGGACGTGAATTGCCAAGAGGTCATAGGGAGAAACCGGTTCGGCGAGGGAAGGCGAAGGATTGGTTGGGATTCGGATGGTGCAACGCTTGCGCACCGCGAAACAACGCTACCGGCTGCTGGAATGCAACCGACGGCTCGGCTCCATTTTGATGGACCGCCGGTCGGATGGTAGCACCTAGCGGGAAGATTTGGGGAAAAGCAGCGTAAAGTCGGTAAGCCCGCCCCGCAGCCGCCGGACTCAGCCGAACCGTTTTGCCTTCACTGCCGTACACGCCATATCTCGTCCTTAGTTCCCCCCCATTCGCAGTCCCGTTTTCATGGCCATGTTTGAATTTCCAACCGTTCTCGCCGTCACCGATTTTTGGATGTCTCGGTGGCTCACGCCGATTTGGTTCTTGGGAGTCGGCGTCGCGGCGGGATTGGCTGTGCTCGCTCTCTTGCTGGCCGTTTTCTATGTGCTTTCCAAGGTTCCAGGGTTGGAAGCACTCCGTCGTGCGGGGGCGGGAATCGCGGTAGCCGTTGTGGCCACGCTGATTCTTTCCGGACTCTACACGTGGTTCGTTTAGAGTAGCTTGTCTGCCGCTGGATCGGCGA
>JBKCUI010000120.1:0-5939 GCA_046318495.1 Pirellula sp.
CTCCCTGGACGCAGGCTCAAACTTTTTTTGAGCGCAAGAGCGATTGGCCAGACGATCTCAAGATTGCAGGCACCTTGGTTGCCTGCGACACCAGCGAAGCGTTGCTTCTTTTTTTGGAACGAGAACTGGACGTCCAGTCGCGCCGACCTCAAACCGCTCGGTCGATGTGGTTCGTCGTTGGCAACCTCGACGACGAGCGCATTCGAGACCGACTCGCCCAGTTGTCCACCGAGATCGTACCCTGCGAACCGAATGCCATTCTCGATGCATTGCAATCGCCGACGGACACGGACGGCGGAGACGCTCCTACCAAGAACCTTTTGTGGTGGACCGATCCCGGAGAATCGTCGGAACTCGATCCACAAGGCGAGAGGGCGCGGGCCGGGATGCGCGCGATCCTCGAACGCGGTGGCATCGCATGCTGTGTTGGAAAAATCGCGGCAAGGCTTGGAAAATGGTCGATTGCCCAAGACGATCCAGCCCAGCCGTTTCGCCCCGCTTGGAACGTTTTTCCCGACGGGCTCTTGGTATGGCGAGACCGTTCGACCGACTCGTCGGAACACATCTTCCATTCCAAGGTCACGCCTGAGATGCGTTGCGTTGCGATCGATTGCCCTTCCAATCATGCGGTGGTCTTGCGAGGCCGCAAGCTAACGGTGCTCGGCCAGGATCCCGTCTCGCTGTTTCTCCCGGCTGCGCCGCATTTGGGTCCGCGCGAGCACGTGTTGCGACAGCGGCAACCCGACGACAACCGTTCACCCGAAGCCTGGATGGCGGACTGGACGCAATGGCGTCGGGATGCCATCGAACGCACCTTGCCTCCCTTTCCGCCCCAAGCGGTTGAGGAGCCTGTGGTGGAGAACGGAACCTTGATGATCGTCGGGGGAGGTGGTCTCCCCGAAGGCTTGATGCAACGCTTTGTGCAATGCGCTGGCGGAGAAGCCGCTAGGCTTGTCTATGTCCCCTGCTTGGAAGAGGAGGATGCAGCGCGCGAGCAAAACTTCTTGAACATGTGGAAGCGACTTGGGGTCGAGCACTCCAGCCTGTTGCACACCAAGGACCGCAACCAAGCGGATACCGACGCATCTTTTTACGAACCGCTGCAGAACGCAACGGGCGTCTGGTTCGGCGGAGGCAGGCAATGGAACTTTGCTGACTCCTACTATGGAACCACGACGCACCGCTTGATGAAAGAAGTATTGCAGCGAGGCGGCGTCATCGGCGGTTCATCCGCAGGTGCCTCGATCCAGGGCAGCTACCTAGCCCGCGCGACCCCAATCGACAACGTTCGCATCATGGCCCCGGGGTACGAACGAGGCGGACTGGGATTCCTGCTCGGAGTCGCCATCGATCAGCACTTTACCCAACGAAACAGACACCCGGACCTGCGATCGCTGGTCCGTACTTACCCGCAACTTCTAGGTATCGGAATCGACGAGACAACGGCCATCGTCGTCCAAGGCTCCCGCGCCGAAGTCGTCGGCCGTGGTTCGGTGTTCTTCATGAATGCAGTGCAATCCGATGGCACACTCGATCCGCAGTCCATTCAAGAAGTGGGGGTGCAGGCAGGTGGCGTGTACGACTTGAAGTTGCGTCGCGCAGTGGAAGAACCTGCTACTGCCGATCGATAGCCCAACGCTGCCTTACCGTACCAAATCGACGATCTCTTCGGCCAGTTCCCGATGACCGGCCACGACCATCGGCTCGCAATCCAACGACTGAATATCGCGACCGGTTCGCAGAGAAACGAAGCAGCCCCCCGCCTCGGTCAGAATCGCCCGCGGAGCGGCGATATCCCATGGCGCTTGCTTGACGTTGTCTTCGCTGTTGTCATGCACAACCGCAGAGAGACCGGTGGTCCCGTCCAGCAATCGCATCGCCACGCCGGAATGGGGAGGAAAGGAAGTCACCAACCTGGCCCCTTCGCGCGTGCGGAGCTTGTTTCGCAGATAGGCGAACATGCCGGTCTCATACCGCGCGTTTCCGTACTGATTCATATCGATCCAAATTTCTTGGAGGCGACGCAAAGGCGGCGGTTGCAATGCAACACCATCCTTGAATGCCCCCAACCCGCGATGCGAGTAAAAGCACTCGCCGGTCAAGGGGAACAGCACCACTCCAACGACCGGCTGGCCAGCTTCTTCGAGCGCGACCAAGACCGATGGGAAGGGATTGCCCACGCGAAACAGAAAGGCACTCGTGCCATCCAGCGGATCGACCAACCACATCCGCTCGCTCCCTGCCACCATCGCAGGATCGGATTCTTCAGACAGAATCGACGCAGCAAACGGTGCTTTCGAGATCTCCGAAAGCACGGCCGTCTCGGCATTCTTGTCCACTTCCGAAACGAAATCCCCGATACCCTTTTCCTCGATCGCATGCGGCTTGCCCATGGAAGCGCGAATCACATTTGCACCTGCGACGGCGGCTTGCAATGCGATCGCAAGCTCTTCGGACAATGCGGCTCCATGGCCAGGAACAGATAGCGGTTGAAGCACTGCCATAGACGTACGCCTGCATCGATCTCAAACAGAGGTCGATCACGAGTGAATGCAACGAAAATCAAGGGACGCACCCGCGCGTCCGGCCAAGCGATCCAGATCATAGGGGATGCGTACCCTAATGCCAGTGGGCAATGCGTCCGCAGCAGAGGACCTCACGGTCGCGCGTTTCGGGCTTTGCGAATCTCCGCAGCGGCGGCTTGGATGGCCCGCGCGCGATTGGGATTGTCGGCTTGCCCGGTCAGTTCATACAGAAATCGGCTCGGGTAAGTGGGGCGAGCCTTGCCCCATTTAAAGCGGCTCAATGGCAAGGTCAGCGTCAACTCATCTTCAGCTCGGGTCACGCCCACGTAACACAGTCGTCGCTCTTCATCGACCCCATCCCCATCTTCGGTGATCGAGCGTCGATGCGGTAAGACACCCTCTTCCATCCCGACCATGTACACGATTGGAAACTCAAGACCTTTAGCGCTGTGGTAGGTCATCAGCGAGACGGCGTTGCGCGCTGCGCTCTTGTCCTTCGAACTGCCAAACTCTCTCCCGGACAACGTTACGGTGTTTAGGAAGTCTCCCAAGTTCGGCGAATCGGAATTGAATTCATAGATGGCTACGGCATTGATCACCGACTCCAGCGAACCGATCCGCATCTCGATTTCATCGGTGTCGGCGTACAAGCGAGCAATCTCTTGTTTGTATTTGATGTGATCGATCAGCCGATGCACGCCGCGCGTCAGGGCGCCGCTCATGGTGGGCAAATCCTCTTCGGGATCGTAATCTTCGCGATGCTCGCTGGTATCGGAAGCATCGCCCGCTTCGCTGGGTTGCTCGACGATGGATCCCTCGTGCGAAGCGGAACCTGGAGCCGGCTCGTTGGAATTCGGCGCATCGAAGATTTCTTCGACGTTCTCTTCGTTGGTTGCATCCTCAAAGATCTTGCTGAAGGTGCGTTGCAGTTCGATCAGCGACGCGACTCCGCGTTGCGCTGCCGTGGGCAACATGGCGACGATCTCTCGCCGCTGCATGATCTTCCAGACGCTTGTCGATTGCGAAACGGCTTCGCGAAGCAGTTTGTCGACGCTGGCGGCTCCCATGCCTCGAGGGGGGACATTGATCACGCGCAACAACGATAATTCATCGTCGGGCTGTTCGATCCACTTGAGATATGCCAGAACGTCGCGGACTTCTTTGCGATCGAAGAACGACTGCGTACCGGTGATGACATAAGGGACATTGAATCGTCTCAGTTCCATTTCGAATGGGCGAGGCTGCTCGTTGGTACGGAACAGGATTGCGAAGTCCCCGGCAGCCACCGTGCGATCGCTCTTGATCCGATTGGCGATCTCTTCCACCACGCCTCGGGCTTCTTCGTTTTCGCCTGGAAACTGTAGGACGCGCGGCGGTTGTCCATTGCGGCGGGCCGGTCGCAGCACTTTGCCATGCCGATGTTTATTGAACGCGATCAGTTGATTGGCGGTTTGCAGGATCGCATCGGTCGAGCGGTAGTTGTCCTCCAAACGCACGATCTTGGCATCTGGCCAGTCTTTTTGAAATCCGAGGATGTGGCGCACTTCAGCACCCCGCCATCCATAGATCGATTGGTCATCGTCGCCGACGACGCATAGATTGCGATGGTCCGACGCCAGCGTCTTGATGATGCGGTATTGGGTACCGTTGGTGTCCTGGTACTCGTCGACGAGCAAGTGGTCGTAGCGTCCGGCTTCCTCGCGTCGAATAGACTCGTGTTCGGAGAGCAGCTGTTCGGCATAGACCAACAGATCATCGAAATCGAACGCTGCCTGCAACTTGAGCGCACGCTGGTAGCGACGAAATCCGCTAGCCGCCAAATGTTCTAGATCATTGACAGCCGCGCTGTCGGCCCGCTCCGGTCGCACACCCGAGTTCTTCCAGCGGCTGACGATGTTCAAGAAATCGGAGGGCGAGAGGGTTTCTTCGTGAACGCGGATCTCTCTCAAAACCGTTCGAGCCACGCTTTCGGCATCGCTGCGGTCGTAGATGGTAAATTTTTCGGGATAGCCCAGCGTGCTGGCGTGGCGTTTAAGAATCTGGACGCAATGGGAGTGGAACGTCCCGATCTGCGGCCGCGGGGGAGGCGTTTGGCCGCGGCGGACGCGCTTGGGAAGCTTCAATTGATGGGAAATGCGCTCCTGCATTTCCATGGAAGCTTTGTTGGTCAAGGTCACGGCCAAAATCCGGTCGGCCTGAACGCCGTTTCGGATCAAATTGGCGACGCGAAAGGTCACGACGCGCGTTTTCCCCGTTCCGGCCCCCGCCAGCACCAGGAGCGGACCGGAGAGCGTGTTGACTGCATCGAATTGCGGTGGATTGAGTTCGGCCATGCCCTGAAATGTATCGAGCACACCAAAATTGGGACAGTCGCACCAGAAAACTCGCCGACAGCCGAGCATTTTCGGGGCCGGAAACCCCAAAATGGACTCGACGGTCCTGGCGCCGGGGGCTAAACTCTTCACCCTTAACGTTTTGAGCCCTCAAGGATTTTTGACGAAGTCTCGACATGTACGCGATCATTACTGACGGCGGACGCCAATACAAAGTAACCGAAGGATTGTTGCTGGATATCGATTATCGCGAAACAGCCGAAACCGGAGATGCGATCGAATTTGACCGCGTTCTGGCCATCGGTGGCGATGCCGGGCTGAAACTCGGACAACCCACGGTTTCGGGCGCCAAAGTCCAAGCCGAAGTCGTCGGTCTCGAGCAAGGGGATAAGATCTACATTCAGAAGTTCAGCCGCCGCAAGAACTTCGACGCACGTACCGGCCACCGCCAAAAGTACACCCGCGTCTTGATCAAATCGATTCAAGGCTAGTCGTTTAGCGCCTTTCCAATGCGAAGCGGGCCGAATCTTTCGCCCGCCACGAACGGTACGACCCTGCTATGACGGGGTCGCGAATGGTTGAGGAGCGTCTCGTGTCTTCAGCTCACTCCTCGCGCCGGCACGTCTTCTTGATCGGCTACCGCGGTAGCGGCAAATCGACCCTCGGACGCGGCTTGGCCTCATCAGTTAACCGCCCCTTCATCGACAGCGACCATTGGATCGAAGAGCAATCGGGGTGCTCGATTCCGGATCTGTTTACGCAGCAAGGCGAACCGGCTTTTCGAGACTGGGAAACCCGCGCTCTAGAAACCATCTGCGACGCCCGCACGCCCGACAGCATTGTTTCGCTCGGAGGCGGTGCGATCCTGCGAGAGCGCCACCGGAACTGGATTCGCGAACATGGTCATGCGGTTTGGCTAGTTGCATCACCAGGCACTCTTGCAAAACGGATCGAGCAGGACATCGCCAGCGGTCGATCCCGTCCGAGCTTAACCTCGTTGGGCACCCTTCGAGAGATTGAGACGGTATTGGCCCAACGCGAGCCCCTGTATCGCGAAACCGCCGATACCATCTTGGACGTC
>JBKCUI010000121.1:0-38256 GCA_046318495.1 Pirellula sp.
CCCGGTGCGCACGCACAAGCGTCCGCCGAGTTGGGATAGAGCCTGTTGGAGTTCGTGCAAACTCTCCACGGCGAATTGAAAGTGGTGGACATCGGCATCGGGCGATTGCCAGAATCCGGGCTCGAAGACGAACAACGGCAGTACCGGTCCTTGGCTTGCCGCCCGCAGCAGCGGCGCGTGATCGGCGATCCTCAAATCCCGTTTGAACCAGACGAGTTGCAGTTTCAAATCCATGCGTTTCGGCAGTTGTTGCACGTCGGGGAATGGGTTGCGCAATTCGAATCAAGTCGACCAACGAATACCGCGAAAACGAGGTCCCAAGTAACGGAGTTTTGGAAGTACGCCCCAATAGCCCCAAATGGGGCGAGATAAGGTAGGCCAGGGCAACGCCCTGGGTAAACGCAACCAACATGCCGTTAGGGCTGAAGGCCCGAAAGAACGACACCCATGCGACATGCCGTGATGACGGTCAAAAATCGATCGCACGCGGTGATCCCCAAATGCCCTATCATGGTATCTTGCTTGCGATCGTAACCCCCTTGTTCCGTTGCGACTCGCAGCACTCCTGCATCGAACCTCTTGCGAACTCTTCCATGATCCCACGCCTTCTTCTTGTTGCCATTGGAATCACTAGCGCTGCTCCATGGGCCTATGCTCAGTCGGTCGAAACCAGCGAACCAAGCACATCACTCCCCGCTGCGTCACCGCTTGAGTTCGACGCGTACTTCACCGAACATGCGTTGCGTTTTGAGATGTTTCAAGTCGGCCACAAGGATCGCCACGACATCATCCCCGCTGGCATTTACGAAGAACCCCTCTGGCCTGGCAATCGCCAACAACCGATCTTCCCCTTCCCATACGGCAAACAAGCGGTCCGGGTGTACGACCACGCCAGCGGATCGCTGATCTATTCGTTTGGCTTCGATACCCTCTTTTGCGAATACGCCACCACCCCCGCCGCCGCACGCGGCGAGAATCGCGTCTTCCCCATCTCGGTCCGCATTCCTAAACCCAAAGCCCGCTTCCGAATCACCATCGACCAACGGCAACGCGACAACTCCTGGACAACGCTGTGGGAGCAAACCCTGAAGCCCACCGATTCCAGCATTCACCGCGAATCGATTGAGATGGGCGACACGATCCTACCTCTCCAAACCACGGGTTCTCCCGACGAACGATTGGACATCGTCTTCCTGTCCGAAGGCTACACGCAACAAGACCAAGACAAGTTTCAGCAAGATGCGCAACGGATGACGGACTTTCTGTTCGAACACGAACCCTATCGCGGCGCGCGCAATCGGATCAATGCGACCGCGATCTTTCGACCTTCGCGCGAATCCGGCACCGATGAACCGGGCCAGCGTCGCCACCGCAATACAGCCCTGCATTCATCTTTCAACACCCTCGGCATCGATCGCTATCTGTTGATTGAGGATGCCCACACCATGCATCGCATGGCCGCGCAAACTCCCTACGATACGATCGTCGTTTTGGTCAATTCGCAACGCTACGGTGGCGGCGCGATCTGCATGGACTTCTGCGTAACGACCGTCGACGATGCACTGAGCACTTTTGTTTTCCTGCATGAATTCGGACACTCACTGGCGTACTTGGCCGATGAGTACACCGGCGCGGTGACCTACAGCGATATGTATCCCGAGGGAGTCGAACCGGTGGAGCCCAACATCACCCGTTCGCTCGATCGGGACGCCATCAAATGGAAGGAGTTCCTCACTCCCGAAGCACCGCTACCGACTCCTACGTCCTTCCGTCGAGAAGGCATGGCGATCGAAGATGTTGTGGGTGCCTTTGAAGGGGGCGGTTACCTCAAATCGGGGATGTATCGCCCGCACGCCCACTGCGCCATGGGCAATTTCACCCAGCCGATTCGTTTCTGTGTCGCTTGCGATCGCGCCATTCGTCAGATGATCGACTACTACGCACCCCGCCAACCTTAACTGCAATTAGCCGGCGAATCGTCTGTTCCTTCGCTAGCCCGCTTCACGGATCGCAACATGATCGCACGCGAGCGCCCAACTGCAACCTAACTCGCCAAGATCGGATGGATGACCGAGCCGTGCACATCGGTCAATCGGAAGTCGCGACCGGCGTAGCGATAGGTTAGCCGTTCGTGATCGTAGCCCATCAAATGGAGGATGGTCGCGTGTAGGTCGTGAACCGATACCGGATTCTCCACGGCTTTGAAACCGAACTCGTCGGTCGCGCCATAGATCGTGCCCCCTTTGACTCCGCCACCTGCCATCCACAACGAGAAGCCCCAGTGGTTGTGATCGCGACCGGCGCTGGCCCCCGAACCGTCTTGGCCCAGTTCCACCGACGGAGTACGGCCGAATTCGCCCGAACACAACACGAGTGTTTCATCGAGCATGCCGCGCTGCTTGAGATCGATGAGGAGAGCTGCCAAACCCGAATCGCATTCGTTGGCGACTTTGCGGTGTTCGTCTTTGATATTCGAGTGGCTATCCCATGGCTGCAACTCGCCATGCCACGTCTGCACCACGCGCACCCCGCGCTCGATCAACCGCCGGGCCATCAGCAGTTGCCGATTCTGCGGTCCATCTCCATAGAGCTTGAGAATGTGTTCGGGCTCTTGCGAAATGTCAAACGCATCGCTGGCTTCGGTCTGCATACGAAACGCTAGTTCAAACGAATCGATGCGCGATTCGATGGCCGATTCGCCGGGCCGTTCGGTCAGGTGTTGCCGATTGAGTTCGCGCAGCAGCTCGAACTGCTGCAACTGCTCGCGGCTCGACAAACGGGTGTTGCGCAAATGGTCGATCAGTTTTGTAGGATCCGAATTGAGCGTATCGACGCGGGTGCCTTGGAACGCTCCGGGCAAAAACGCCGAACGCCAATTCCCAGCTCCTCCCACAGGCAGTCCCCCTGGGCATAGCGCGATGAAGGCTGGCAAGTTTTCGTTGATCGAACCCATTCCCCACGTGAGCCAAGATCCCAGACTGGGACGGACCAAACGCTGATCGCCGGTGTTCATCAACATCAACGACATCTCGTGACTGGGCAGCTCCGCATGCATCGAGCGAATGACGGTCATGTCGTCGACGCACTGCGCCAACTTGGGAAACAAATCGCTGACCGGAATGCCGCTTTGTCCGTACTGCTCAAATTTGAACGGGGATGGCAGCGCCACGCCGGTCTTGCGTTCGGTTTGAAGATTCTGAAAGGGCAACATCTGACCGGCCAGCCGAGTCAACTCGGGCTTGGGGTCGAACGTGTCGACTTGCGAAACCCCTCCATTGAGAAAGACGTGGATGATGTGTTTGGCTTTGGCCGGGTGATGCAGCGGCACCGCACCTCCCCGTTCTCCGGGCCGTTCTCCTGCACGCTCACCAGCAAGGGTGGAGGTGCGCGCAATCAAATCGGCAAAGGCTAGTCCGCCCAACCCCATGCCGCATCGGCGCATCCAATGGCGGCGATGCGTGTGCGCCGAGTTCGTTGAAGGATCGTGGTGAAGCATTCTGATTGCGATCCTCAATCTAGGAAAATGAATTCGTTGGACGCGAGCAAAGCGTGCGCTAGGTGCACCCAGGCTTGTTCACGGGGATTGGCCGCACCGGTTGGAGGAGCGGGCTGGGTGTCAGTGGGCGCGGTGTCAGTGGGCGAGGTGGCAGCGGGCTCCGCGCTGCTCGCGGCGAGGTAACGCTTGGCCAACTCGATCTCGCCAGGAGCAGGCTCGCGCGACAACACGCGTCGAAACAGCCCTGCGATCCGCTCGTCGTCGGTGGAGTGGGATTGCTGAACAAGGGTAGCGAGCTTGGCCGCGCGATCTTGGATGAATTCGGAGTTGAGGGCAAACAACGTTTGTTGCGGCACCATGGTTTCGGGCCGTTTGGCCGTGCAAGCGTTCGGATTGGCCGCATCAAAGGTGCTCATCAAATTCGCGATGATGTCGCGGTTGATAAAGCCGTACACGCTGCGGCGTGGAATGGCGGGCGTCGCGTTGAGGTCGACCGGGCGTCCTCCCATGGTGAGGTCGAGTTCCTCGGATACCGAGAGCATGGCATCGCGCATGGATTCAAAGTCGAGCCGACGGCGCGGCATCCGCCACAGCAGCGCGTTCTCGGGATCTACGTTACGAGCGGAATCGCTTTCGATGGCGGACTGGCGATACGCGCGGCTGAGCATGATCTGCTTGTGCAACCACTTGAGCGACCAACCCTGCTGGTGAAACGTATCGGCGAGATAGTCGAGAAGCTCTGGGTGCGTGGGAGGCTGCCCGCGCGTCCCAAAATCGTCGGGCGTTCGAACCAATCCCACTCCGAAATGGTTCTGCCACACCCAATTGACGAGCACGCGCCGAGTCAAGGGATTGTCTACATCGACGATCGCACGCGCCAATCCCAACCGGCGCTGGCCATCCGCAAACGCCCCGTCCTCGGGGCCGGAGACGGCCGATAGGAATCGCGGTTCGACGCGAGGCCCACGGGTGAGTGGATTGCCTCGAAGGAACACAAACGTCTCTCTTGGATTGGCGTCTTCCTGCAACGCCATGGCTCGCGGGGGCGAACCGGGTGCACTCAAGTTGAGTTGATGGATCGCGCCGCGCTTTCCATTGATCAAATCGCTGATGGTGCGGTTGGTCAATCGAGCCGCCTCTTCGTCGGGAATGTCGAACGGCATTCCGGGGGCATAGAGATAATGCCGCAATTGTCGCAGCGCCGGGCTGTTGATCGTTTGATGCTGCGGGTGATCGTCGGGCACGACGGTCGTTTCGCTGGTGGCTTCGAGGGTGGCTTCCAACAACGCGGTCAGCCATTGCTTTTGCGTATCGGCAAAGACGGTTCCATAGACATTCGCCAAGTCGCTGAGCGAGTTGGGTTTCGCGCTGGCGATGGCATCGAGGAGAATCGGATTCCAGCGCGGTGGCTCCGCCCGAAGCGCATGCAGTTGTTCGGGCGCTCGCGCATTGGCCCCCAACTCTTCATTCCATCGGGCCATGGCGGCATCGCGCTTGGTCGCGAACTCTTCGGGCGACAATGCGCCCCACGACTTCATTTCGAGCCATGGTCCAAAGACGGGGTCGTCCTTGGGCAATGCCTCCAAGAACTTGACCCAGCGATTGAAGATGATCGGTCGGATATCGTCCGTGCGATACGAAAGAAACTGGGTCGACGTGTCTTGCTCGGTGACTCCTTTGGCGATCTCTTTCAAGTACAAACCGACTTGCATCCGCAACCGATTTCGCAAGACATCGGATTGATCGCGAACGAACTGCTGCAGTTTGACCGTGAGCGACTGCAAGTCGCGCTGGTATTGCGTTCGCGCCGCTTCGTCGGCCACTTCGCCGATGGTGGGCAACGTCGACGGCGGGCGACTGGGGGCCACGGCCGCATAGATGGCGTAGTAGTCGCTGGTCGGGATCGGATCGAATTTGTGGTCGTGGCAACGTGCGCACGTCACCGTCAGTCCCATCAGCCCGCGCGTCACCACATCGATGCGATCGTCGATCGTGTCGTGGTCGTTGCGAAACTGCATCCCGACGGTCAAAAAGCCCAATCCCGCTAAGGCTGGGTCGTGCTCGCCGAGCCCGAGTTGATCGGCCGCCAACTGCTCGAGGATAAATCGATCGAACGGAAGATCGCGATGGAAGGCTCCGATGACGTAGTCGCGGTAGGTATACGAAAACGGAAAGCTTGTGAAGCCGATCGCGGCTCCGCCATGCGTGTCTGCGTAGCGTGCGATGTCGAGCCAGTGCCGTCCCCAACGCTCTCCGTAGCGCGGAGATTCAAGCAATCGGTCGATCACTCGCTCCTCATTCCCAGGAGCGGTATCATTCAAAAAGGCTTCCACCTCCGACCACGTGGGAGGCAATCCGGTCAGATCAAAGGTGGCCCGGCGCAAGAACTGCATCCGGCTCACTTCAGGGGCATAGTCGAGACCGACGGCTTGCAGACGATGCTTGAGAAAACGATCGATGGGTGCGAGGTCCGATGCAAACTCGGCGGGCAATCGTTGCAAGCAGGTAGCTGCATCGGAGATCGGCTCCAACGCCCAATGCTTGGCGTACTTTGCACCGCCATCGATCCAACGGCGCAGCATTTCTTTTTGGGCGGCGGTCAAGGATTTGCCGGTCGCCGGAGGAGGCATGACCGCTTCCGGATCGGTCGATTCAATTCGATGGACGAACTCGCTGTCGGCGGCCGCCCCCGGTCGGATGACTGCATCTTTCGCAGCAGACTCGATGTCCAGCCGCAAGTCTGCCGCGCGCGATTGGGCATCGGGGCCGTGGCATTGCAAGCAGTTCTCCGCCAGCAGCGGTCGGATGTCGCGGTTGAAATCGATGGCGTTGGGAGGCTGCGCTCCGGCGAGTGCACACCAACATCCGGCGGTGAACCAACCCGCCAGCAGCACCAGGCATGGCGCTCGCCAAGTCCCATCACGCAGGACGAATCCACAAGGCATGGTCGCAACTCATCAACAAAGGCGGGAGGGTCAACGGGGAAGGGCGGGAGGGATGCGCTGCGGGGCGACACCAACGCTGTCGCAACCATTCTGTTTTGTAAGCTCAGCGAGTTCGCATCGCGATCACCAAGCTAAAACGCATCGTCCAAGCATGTGGCCGATCCGATAGGGAGCGACCGTAAGCAAGGACTCACACAGTATACCACGCAGGGGGCTGGAAACGCCAATGACCGCGCTCGCCCCCTTGAAAACCGCTCGAACTGAAGCGATTCCCTAGGTGCGATGCCGGGATGATCGCATGGAGTCGATGCCTTCAGCGCCATGGCTTTTGCGGCGATTCCGAGTACGCTCAGAGGGAGTCCGTCGCAATCGATGAACCGTCGTATCGAATCGGCAGCAACAGAACCACCCGCACTCAGGGAGCACACGTTTTGAACTCACTGCATCGCCGCAAATGGTTAGGTTGGGCTGCAAGCGTCCCGTGTGGGATCCTTGCATCCCGCATGGCAAACGCCACACATGCCGCCCCCTACGCCGCTGCTGAAACCACGGCGTGGACCGGGGCCAAGATCCTGACCGCAGCCGGTCCCGCCATCGACGATGGCGTGCTGATTGTCCAGGGCGGCTCGATCGTGGCCGTTGGCCCTCGCGCCAGCACTCCCGTCCCCTCTGGCGTCCAGACGATCGATGTCGCCGGCAAGTGGATCATGCCGGGACTGGTTTGCACCCATAGCCACATCGGTGGCGTCGGCGCAGCCGATGGCAGCGCACCGATCCAACCGGGCGTTCGCATCCTCGATTCGATCAACGTCAAGGAATCGGGATTCAAGCGCGCTCTGGCAGGTGGACTGACCACACTCAACATCATGCCCGGTTCGGGGCACTTGATCAGCGGTCAAACGATCTATTGCAAACTGCGCTACGCGGGGGACGGCCCGACGACGATCGACGATATCGTCATCCGCGACAACGACGGCAAACCCCTCGGCGGACTCAAGATGGCAAATGGGACCAACTCGCAAGGGGACGCACCCTTTCCCGGAACTCGCGGCAAATCGGCATATCTCGTGCGCGAGCAGTACTTGAAGGCTCGCGAGTACCATGCCAAGGTGGTCGCAGCCAAAAGCGATCCGGAAAAGTTGCCACCGCGAGATCTCCACTTGGAAACGCTGGTGGAGGCTATGCAAGGCAAACGCATCGTTCATCATCACACGCATCGGCACGATGACATCATCACCGTGCTTCGGCTATCGCAAGAGTTCGGATTCCGCGTCGTGCTCCATCACGTCAGCGAAGGATGGAAGGTCGCCAAGGAGATCGCTGCGGCCAAAGTGCCTTGTTCGGTGATCGTTATCGATTCGCCGGGCGGCAAGCTAGAAGCCCGCGACATGACGTTCAAGAATGGCCGCGTGCTCGATGAAGCCGGAGTGCGTGTCGCCTTCCACACCGACGACTGGATCACCGATTCGCGCGTCTTCAATCGCTCGGCGGCCCTCGCTGTACGAGCGGGCATGAACCGCGATCGCGCGATCGAAGCCTTGACCATCGCCGGGGCGGAGATGCTCGGATTGGAGCACCGCATCGGTTCGCTCGCTCCTGGCAAGGACGCAGACTTTGCGATCCTCAGCGGCGAGCCCTTGAGCGTTTACACGCGCGTCTTGGAGACGTGGGTGGAGGGCCGAAAAGCATTCGATCTCTCCGACCCGGACGACGCGCTCTATGCAGAGGGCGGCCAAGGCGCGGGCTTTGAACTCAATCCCTATCTGTGCTGTTTTGGTCAAGCCTGGCAATCGGGAGGTGCCAAGTGATGCATCGCATGAACGACAAGAAACGCAGGTTTCGATCTTTGTTCCGCTGGATCATCGCAGCGACCGCATTTGGATTCGCATCGGAACAAGCCATTGGCCAGAACGTGGTCGTTCGCGCCAAACACATTTATCCGGTGGTTGGACGTCCGATCGATAACGGAGTGATCGTTTGCATCGATGGCAAAATCGCATCGATCGGCGATGCGGCATCTCTGAAGATCCCCGATGGCGCGACGGTATTGGATGCCGAGGTGGTTGTGCCTGGACTCATCGATGTGCGATCCAGCGTGGGGCTTTCGGGGATCTTGAATGTCGACCACGACTCCGACCATTTGGAAAGCTCCGCTCCGTTGCAACCCGAACTCCGCGCCTTGGATGCGTACAACGCTCGCGAAGAGTTGGTGGAATACATCCGCGGGTTTGGCGTCACGACCGTGCATACCGGGCATGCACCCGGCGAACTCATCTCGGGACAAACGCTGATCGCCAAGACGCGCGGTGGCACCGTCGAAGAAGCGCTGCTCGTCGATGGTCGTGCCGTCGCCGCTACCCTGGCGGAATCCTCGCAGAAGTCGGGCAAGCAAAGTCCGGGAACGCGAGGCAAGCAGATGGCCATGCTTCGAGGGTTGCTGATCGAAGCTGCCGAGTATCGCGCGAAGCTGGCGAAGGCTACCGAGAAAAAGTCGGAGGCTGCAGACGATTCGGCCAGCAATGTCGCTCGCAACCTCAAGCTCGAACCGCTCGTGGCCGTGCTAGAGGGAAAGAAGGCGTTGATCATCACCGCCGATCGGGCTCAGGATATCGCGAGTGCGTTGCGATTGGGCGAAGAGTTCGGCATTCGCATTTGGCTCGATAGCGCCGCAGAGGCGTATCAATTGATTCCGCAGATCCAGCGAGCTGGCGTTCCGGTGTTGCTGCATCCGTCGATGGCTCGGGCCAGCGGCGAACGGGAGAACATCACATTCCGCTCGGCGGCTCTTTTGCGGGAAGCCGGGATTCCGTTTGCCATCGAAAGCGGCTTTGAGGCCTATGTGCCTAAGGTCCGCGTCGTCTTGTTTGAAGCCGGAGTCGCGGCCGCGCACGGATTGTCCAAAGAGGCGGCCCTCGAATCGATCACTCTCGCTCCAGCCAAGATCTTGGGTATCAGCGATCGTGTCGGATCGATCGAAGTGGGTAAAGACGCCGACCTTGCGCTCTACGATGGGGATCCGCTGGAGTACACCACGCATTGCGTAGGGGTCGTCATCGATGGCAAGGTTTTTGCGGGAGAAGTGGGCGCGAAGTAATCGATTAGGCGTGATCTGGGAGCGGAAAAATCGCGGGTTTTCTGGCCGCGAGAGATTTGTTTTCGAGTTCAAAATGCTAGGCTAAAATGGGTTGTCGCATAGTTCCTAAATCGATGCTTCGAGACCGATGCCATGCCAACGGAATACGAAACGATCCGCAAGAAACTCTACGGCCATTTTCGCTTCGCTGTGGCAGCATGGATGGTGGCGTTGCCACTCATCCTCCTTCCATTGCTTTGGATGCATTCGCACGGACTATTGCCCCAGGGCAAAGGGCCGATGATTTTGGCCTGCCCGTTTTTGGCTGCCGCCTTCATGCTGGGTAGCTTCTACGCCACGATCGAGTGGACGCTGCGTCAAGCTAGGGCGCGAATCGTGTCCACCAACGGTTGATCGATCCGCAAAAACAGAATTGCCCATCCGTAGTTCCAACGGCCGAGCGGACCTTGCCGCAAGCGGAACCGCCGCGAGCAAGAGGGCACTGGTTTCGAGATAGCCACGCAAAGGGCTGGTGATGGAATGGCATCGCCAGCCCGCAAACGATCTTTCTTATGAACGGCTAGAGGCTACGGCTTGGCCGGAGAGTAAGCCGGCTCGCGAGCAGGAATGTCGGCCGTTGGTGTTGCGTCGGCTTCGAGGTCTCCGAGGGCGTACTGAATGCCATCGAGCATATGCTCCAGGATCGGCTTCTTGGTAAAGGTGTCTTCTCGGTGACCGAAGTTGGTGTAGAAGACGCGGCCATCGCCCGCTTTGCGCAACCAGGAGACGGGGACTTCCCGAGGCCCATCATTGATCAGCTTGGAAACCTCGTCTTGCTTCATGTCGAGGCTGACCAAGATCCGAAGCACTTTATCTCCGACATACGTTTCGGGTTTGTACTGATAGATTTCATCGGTGTGCCAGAAACCTTTTCCGCCGAAGGAACGGTTGAGAACGTGCTCGGGATCGTTGAGCTTAAACGCCCACGTTCCCCCGGCGTTCCACGGATGGCCGCCGAACTCGCCCCCAACGATGGCTCGGCACTCGGGATGGCGACCGAAGTTATCGCTGGCAGCATGGATCCCAGCCAACCCCTTGCCGCTGGCGATGAAGTCCAAAAACGCATTCATCTGCTCGGGCTTTTGAAAAACCATGCCGGTGGTGTTGTTGAGCAGGATCGCATCGTACTGCTTGAGATTTTCCGGCGTGAAAACGTCGTATTTGTCTGCAAGATCGACTCGGAAGGCCCCTGTCTTTTCACCGAGCTTTTGAAGGGCCGTATTGGCCCAGGGGATCGAACCGTGGATGAAGCCTTCGCAGCGGTAGAAGACCAAAATGCGGCGCGTCTTCTTCGGTTTGGCTGTCGCCTTGTCGGGGATGGCTTTTTCGATGGATTGAATTTGCTCGGCCGTTAGCGGCTTGAAACTCTCCGCTTTCTTTTTATCCCAGGGATCGCCAGCATCCTGCGCGAACAACGGGAACGCAGGGGTAAGGATCGTCAGGGCGGCGCAGGCCAGCATCCGTCGCAAGGTGGTCTTCATAGGGTCTCCAAGAGGGGTCGATCAAGTCGATAGAAAGCGATTGAGGGGAACGCACCGAGGAGCATGCCCCAGTGCGCAAAAAAAACAGCGAACAGAAACGGACGTGGCGAGTGCAACTTCGGTGCAACTTATTGTTTAACGCGAACGAGCTTGATGATCCGGCCCGACACGTTCCAGTCTTGCACATAGAGGTTGCCGTCTTTGTCCCAATAAGAACCGTGGGTCCCGCTGAAGATGCCTTCGACCCATTGGTCTTGAGGGATGTTGTAGTTGCCCCCTTTGGCGGGATCCGGGTTGTATCCCAGGACAGCCATGATGGTGTTGGTTTTATCGAGGATGACGACGCGTCCCTTGAGGTCGGGAACAGAGACGTAGTCCCCTTGAATCGCCACCGAGGTCGGCATGCCCAACCCGGTGATGACTTCTTCGATGAATTCCCCTTCCAAGCTGTAGTGCACCAAGCGGCCTTTGGGTTCGTGGTTGCGGTCGCAGATGAGCAATCGGGCTGGCTGATAACGGGTATCGAGCGTCATCCCGTGGGCCGTGTTGAATTCCTTGAGGCCATTGCCGAGCGTTCCAAAATGGCTGAGGTACTTGCCGTTTTTGTCGTAGCGGAAGATGTGGTTGCTGGCGTAACCGTTGGACAGATAGATATCGCCGTTGGGGGCGACGGTGATGGCAGTCGGGTTGAACTGCTTGAGATTCAAACCCGATTCTTCGGGGTACTTGAGTCGCAGTACGACTTCGCCGGTGGCGGCGTTGAACTTGATTCCCTCGGCATTGGCATTGCGAGCGCCATAGATGAATTCGGCGTCCCCTTCAGCCCGGATCTCCATATCGTGCAATCGGGTGTAATCGCCACCCAGATAGCTGTGGATGACTTTGCCTTCGGGCGAGAACACAAACACACCGGCGTCGGCGCTGGTGTAAATGTTGCCAGCCTTGTCGATCACAATGGAGCCGTGAGTCGGTCCGATGGCGGATTGGCCGTCGGGCCGCAGTCCCCAGCCTGGGACCGTATCAAAGGTCATGACGCCGCTGCCCATGCGAACGGCAACAGCGACTTTCTTTTCTTGAGCATGAGTGGCGGTCGCGAGGCCGCAGACGATCGCAAGCGCGATGGCGAGAATGGAGGACTTCATGGGTAGCGAGGTGGGAGAGAGGGATCGGAAGGAGGATGGAGCAAGATGCGCGGTCTATTTCCGCGCGTTCATTGTAATCGCGGGAGACCGCGTGCGAGGGAATGCGAGGAGCTGAGCGAAGATTCTCGCTCAGCTCCAATGGCATGTACCGTTCCCATGTTTCAGGCGATGGGAAGAGCCCCAACGCAGTCGATCGGAATTCGAAAAGAATTGCGGTTCAGCAAACTACTGGTAAAGCGGTCGGACGCCGTATTGCTGGTGGATTTGGTTCACGATCTTGGGAGGCAACCGCAGTCCGTGCGCGAGCTCCTTGAGATAATCGACTTCGGCTTGGGTGTCGATCTCGATGGTGGAGAGGGACGCAGCGTACACGGCGGGCTCCATTCCCAGCGGAACCGACCAAGCGAAATCGCGAACGGTTGCGGTGCTGGCGAACTCTTTGCGCAGGAACTGGATCGTTTCGGGATTGGTGTTGCCGATCTTGTCGACGATAGCTTGCTGTTCCTTGGCATCGATGCGGCCGTCGGCTTTGCCGGCGAAGATCATCGCGCGAATGATCACTTCGAGCTGCTCTTGTTCGGCTTGCGAGAGTTTTGGCGGAGCGGCGGGGGGCTGTTGGCCAAAGATATCTCCGGTGGGGGCATTGCCGCGCGAGTTGCTAGGCGGAGCCTGTTGAGGAGCGCGCTGCGGTTGGCCAGACTTGCCGACCCCCAAGAGATCTTCGAGTTCATCTTCGGAGGGTGCACTTTGACCGCGACCTTCTTTGAGCACTCCTGGGAATTGCACCCCTCCGCCCGAAGCTGCGCCACCGCGGCCACCCGCAGGGCCACCGCCGAGGATGTCCTTGAGGATCTCGGCGCCCGATCCACCGCCGCGCGTTTGGCCACCCCCGCGGGTTTGGCCGCCACCACCGCCGCCTCGTTGGCCTGCAGCTCCACCGTTAAGGATTTCCGTCAAGATGTCGAAAGGATTCATGATTGCGAGAACCTACCAAGAAAGGATACGAAGCGGCAAACAACGGGTGCCGAGAGACGCATTAATATAGCCGCCAAGGATCAAGGCTCCCAGTAGCGGCCCCTATGTGTGCAAACTCCGACCGCCGCACAGACCCACTGCTTTGCGCCGCCACCAGGCGGCCGCATTTCGGGGGGATTCCCCTTTCCTCAATCGTCTTTCTTGGTCAACGATCGCTGGTATTCGTACGCAGTGAACAACCCGAGCGCCAGCCAAACGCAAACAAACCCCGTCAATCGCCACGGATTGACCTTCTCGCCGTCGACCAGCACCCCCAGGAAAAACTGGATCGTCGGACCGACATATTGGAACATGCCCATGACGACCAGTGGAATATGCTTGGAGGCGGAGGCGAACAATAGCAAGGGCAAGGTGGTAATCGGTCCGCCCAACGCCAACAGTAGCCACGTCGAAGATGTGTAGTTACCGGCGATCGGTTCGAACGCACCACCCAGGTACATCGATGCAACAGGAGCGAGGATCGCCGTTTCCAACCCCAGTCCAGCTACTGCCGGCAGCTTGGTTTCTTTTTTGACCACTCCGTACAACGAGAAGGAGGTGGCCAACGCAACGGATACCCAGAGCTTCTCGCTCGCGGTGGAACTGATCGCCAGTCCGATGACGACCAATGCGACCGCAACCCATTGCAGCCCTTGCAAGCGTTCGCGAAAGATCACCAACCCGAGAATCATGCTGAAGAGCGGCGTCATGAAGTATCCGAGGCTGGAGTCCACCATGGCCCCATTGAGCACTGCCCAGATGAACACCAACCAATTGCAACTGATCAGCAGAGCAGCCACGGTCGCCATGGCGATGCGCTTGGGTTGCTTCAGAGCATCGCGCACTTCGCCCCATTGCCGAAACCAAGTCACACACAGCACGAGCGTCAACAAACTCCACAGGATGCGATGGCAGACGATTTCCTTGGGCGGGACGTGCTTGAGCAGCTTCCAATAAAGCGGGAACACGCCCCACAGCACAAAGGCAGCCAAGGCTTGAAGATAATGCAACGCCGTCTCCCGAGGTTGGTGTCGTGCTCGATGCGATCTACGCTGGCCGCTGCACCGGCGCTCGGTCCGGCGCATTGGCAACTCGCGGCTCGACGCGCAGCAAAGCGCCGCGCGCCGAGAATACGTCCGAGTGCCGAACTAGCGGCCCATCTGGTCGGCCAAATGCCCTGCGCCATAAATGGTGCGAAGCGATTCGAGCACGCCAGCGATGTGGACGGCCACCGCGCGAGATTGCTTGTCGGTGTAGTAGAAGTCCCCGGTCAAACTCTCGATGTTGCCGTCGAAAATGATGCCGACCATGGCGCCATCGCGCGACACCACGGGCGAACCCGAGTTGCCACCGATGATGTCCGCAGTGCAGACAAAATTGAACGGCGTATCCGCATTGAGTTTGTCCTTGGCCGCGTGCCAGCTCTTGGGGAGCACCCATGGCTCTTTCTCGAGGTGGGCTTTCTCGTGTTCAAAGGCTCCGCCGAGCTTGGTGTGAGCTGGGATGGCTTTTCCATCGCTCTCGTATCCCGACACCGCACCGTACGACAATCGCAATGTAAAGGTCGCATCGGGATAAACCGAATCGCCACCTACAGCGAACTTAGCTTCGGTGATCTTGGCATAGGCTTGGCGTTCTTGTTCGTCGAGGGCTTCGGTGGTTTCGCGAACCTTGCGGTACTCAGGCTCCAGAGCCAGGACCAACTGCACCAACGGGTCTTTCGAAGATGTGATGCCAGACATGCCCGAGGCGTGGAGCGCCTTGCGACCTTCGGCGGTCATCAGTTTCGTTCCGGCGATGAGTTCGGCGGCGCGAGCCCGCGGGCTTTTGCCGGCCAATGCCGTACGCACCAGCGGGTCGTTCCCGCCTCGATCGTCGACGAGCCGAGCCAGCTCATCGGCCAACTGGATTCGCTCGAGATCTTCATAGACGGGTACATCGGAGAAGAGCTCTTGCTCGAGCGATTGCCGGGCGCTGTCGCGGAACTCGCGCAGACGCTCTTGGCTGGCCTTTTGATCTTCGATCGACATGAGGACCAATCGTTCGGCAAAGCCATACAGTTGCGTGCGCAGCGATGCGGATTGCGTCAGCAGTTCTTTGCGTTTCTTTTGCACATCGCGGACGGTGTCCCAGGCCTTGGCGAGCGGTGCCAGTTTGGGGTCGGCGGACAACCGGGAGAACATCTGCGTTTCCTCGCGGCGCTTCGAATCGACAAAGGCTGGATCTTGAATGCCCGCCAACATTCCGGTGTACGCTTTGCGCGAATTCTGGATACCGAACAGTTCGTCACGTCCGCGGCGCGTTTGTTCGGGGCCTTGCAATCCATATTGTTGAATGAGGATTTCTTTGCGGCGTAGCAAGTTCATCGTGCGAGGAATACCGGCGTCGCGCTGATACTCGACCGCATCGGCGGTCAAGATGCGGCGAGTGCGCCCAGGGTTTCCGGAGACGAACACCAGATCGCCATCGGCAGCCCCCTTGGGATCCATCTTGAGGAAGTGATCGATCTTGGCAGGTTTGCCATCTTCGTAGACGCGAAAGAGAGTCACGTCCAAACAGTAGCGAGGATACTCAAAGTTATCCGCATCACCGCCGAAGAATGCCGACTGGGCTTCGGGTGCCCATACCAACCGCACATCGGTGTACTTCTTGTAGCGGTACAGGTGATAGCGACCACCGCCGTAGAGGGTGACCACGTCGCTGCGCAGTCCAGTCTTGTCGAGCGATTCTTTTTCGATCTGAGCCATCGAGGCTTGGCGCGCTTTGAACGCTTCCTGCGGGCTCATCGAGTCCTTCACCGATGCGTTGACCTTGGCCGTGACATCTTCGATGCTGATAAGTTGGTTGAGCTCGAGGTCGGTGGCTGGGATTTCGTCTTCCAAACTCTTGGCGAGAAATCCATCTTCGTTGTAGTTCTTTTCCGCAGTGGAAAGTTTAAACAAGGTATCGGACGCAACGTGGTGATTGGTCAGCACCAAGCCGTTGGACGACACAAACGAAGCCGATCCGCCCGAGTTGAAGCGAACGCTGGAAAGCATGAGGTGATCGAGCCAAGCTTGGTCGGGTGTGAATTGGTACTTGCTCGCCAGTTGTTTGCTCGGGACCGCATTGAAGAGCCACATGCCTTCATCGGCGCGGGTTGGGGCAGGGGTATTGAAAAAGGCCAAGGCTGCCAAGCCTGCCAAGCGCGACCATGGGGTGTTCCAACGTTTCTTCATCTCACGAGACCTCACAAGGAAAGGGGGATGATCCTGCCGCACAGTAGAGAGAGGCTCAGCAGGGGAATTCCGTGCCGGCTACTGTAGCGAGAAATCTGGGTTTTGGTCACCCCTAACCGCTCGCGTGTACGGAATGCAATCGAGCGCCGTCACGATTTCAATCGCTAGTTTTTTGCCGACGATTTCTCAGGGGATTCGGGAGGTGGCGCGACAGGATCATGCCCGTGCTCGTCGGTGGTGCGATAGACACCGTCGACCCCTTGGACGACCAAACGAATCCTGTTTTCACCGGTCTTTTGGATCGTGAAGTTCAGGTCCGAGGTGGCGTAGGAACTGTGTCGACGATGGACGACCCCGAGGGTGCTCGGGCGATAATTGGGAATGTTCTCTGTGGGCAGGAACTGAACGATCACGCACTTGTGATCGCCCGCTACCGCGCCATCCTCGGATTCGTATGTCGTCAGCGTAAAGGTCCCGTCCTTGGCGATCGTGCCGGTCGCTTGCACGCCGTGTTGAACCGATTTGGTTTCGACCGTTCCCATCTTCACAGGCGTCCCGTCTTCGAAGACCGCTTCGCCGACTACTGGATACGTCTTCAGACGCCCACCGTTGCAACCGGTGGCGACGACCATCACCCATGCGATGCAGCAGGCGAGCCCGAACCCACGCAGAGAGGGTCGAGACACGGAAACGTTTTGCGGCATGCGGTCGCTCGAAGAACGATGCAGAAACGATCCAGACCGCGACACGATTGGATCGATAGGAGGCAGATGCATGGGCGTTTGCTTCACGGGGGCGCCTGGTTATTCGCTTTCCATGACCGGCATGCCGTCGGCGCGATTGCACAGTCGCCCTAACGTGTCGGTATCGATGTTGGCGTTGATGGCTCGAACCGACCCGTCGGCGGCAGCGAATTGGCAGAACCCTCCGTGCCAACTGCCCCAGCGAACGAGATCGTTGCCTTCACCGCGAAGATTGGTCGCGATCGGTGCAGTCGGTCCGCCGATGCGAGCCATGTTGTACAGGTTGTCGCCGTTGAAGATGAAAGCGTCTTGCGGCGACTGCTTGAGCTTGCCGATGGGAACGTGCATCTCGCCGATGAGCAACGTATTGCTCAACCCGTCCAGCACATGGCGCATCGAGATGCGGTCGTACCACGTCTGAGGAACACCGTTCAGACACTTCGCGCGACTCGAAATGATGATCCCGGTCCCGTTGCCACCAAAGTTGAAATCGGTCGGCAACCCCGAGGCGCCAGGCGATAGGTCGCCGTGATTGGCACCGTAATCGCCGACAGCCCCTGACGCGGTACCTCCCCCGGAGATCGGATAGGGACAACCGCAAGGCAACGTCACCCAAGTCGTCGTCCCGTTGACCAAGCTTCCCAATCCTTTGGCATCGTCTGCGGATCGGCGCGAAGGGCAGCAGTAGGTCGCCAGCGTCCGCGTGCGGACATCTTCGGGGTGGTCGGCATACGCTTTCGAGTAGTCCCACATCCGTTCGACGTTGGTCGCTTCTTCGTAGGGCATGATGCGAACCAGCCAAGTCGTCTCGGAACCACCGCACGACAGCGAAGACACGTCGCCAGGCCGGGGTTGATACCGAGCCGGAGGGTAGGCATTGTTGGCGTGGTAGAACATGTCCACCGCCAGCGAGATTTGATGGAGGTTGTTTTTGCAGCTCATCGCGCGGGCCGACTCGCGGGCCGATTGCACGGCGGGCAACAACAACCCGACCATCACGCCGATGATGGCGATCACGACGAGGAGTTCGACCAAGGTGAATCCGGTTTTGTGGCGGCGCATGACGAGCCCCTTAAACGCTAGCGGCGATGGCCGCCAACTGGGTAAATGAGCGGATGGAGGAAACGTGGGAAACGAGGAAACGGGAAACCGATGGATCGCAACACCGTCCAATATTCCCCTTGGATCGCTCCCCCGCCTTGGAGGTTCCCTGGTTTGGAACGGGTCGAGCAAATCCCAATCGCTTTCGGAACCGGCCGAAGTGCGGGATTCTTGCTTGATTTGCTTGAACGAGCCGATACAGTTTGACGTACAGTAGTAATTATCTTGTTGTTGCAACCGTTGTACAAACGCATTTTCCGGTTTTTTTGGGTGTCCGCGTGATTTTCCGTCCGTCCAAGCTGGTCACGACGTGCATCCTAGGGACGTACGTGCTTTGGTCCATGCTGGGCTGGCCTTTGCATGCATGGGCCGATGGGCATGGGCGATTCCACAGCCACGCCGGGTGCTCAGACCATCGTGAATGCCAAGACCACGGTGCATGCTCAGATCAGGATGCGGACGATCCTTCACAACAAGGTTCGGACCACGACGCCGAAAGCCATCGCGAGCGCATCCACGGCCGAGCATCAGAGTGCTGCCACGAGCACGCCGCCCGTCCCGAACCGGCGGCTCATTGCCCGCCCGACTCTGCACCCACCACGGTTCACGCCGCACCAAGCCATTGCGACGCAGACAACGCGGCATCGCCCGAGACTCAATGGCGTTCCGGCGACCACGAATGCTCTATTTGCCAGAAGTTCTGGTCGATCAGCCAGGCAGGATTCGACTGCCCTTGCCTAAGCTTCGCTCTGGCTCCCGCGAGTTCTCCCTGCAACCCTCTGCCGGAACGCGCTGTCGCTTCTTCTCTCCTGCTGGCCTATTGCTCGCGCGGCCCACCAGCCTTGGTTCTCTAGCCAATCGTACGAGGTGACCGCACCTCGCATCTTGGAGTCTTTACGCATCGATCGACACACTGCGAGCCCACATCGTGCTGCTCGCGATATCGATTGCGGACGTCTCCTAACTCGGTCAGGAACGCGAAGAAGTGTCCGAACATGTTGCAACAATGGCTGCGCGGTTTGCATGGTGGTCTCAACCATGACTTTTGCCCTGGGATGAATCGGTATGTCTATTGGCTCAAACGACCCATCGGGTGGGTCGTGCTGGCCTTTGCCATGTCGCTTCTCTTGGGGATCTATGTCTCCCATCAAGCCTTCTTGGCCAGCGGTGCGATCGCTGCCATCGGCGTGCTGGGATGCGCTTGGCCATGGCTGTCGACCCTCGCGCTGCGCGGCGAAATCCACTGGGGACCCAACCGGTGCGAAGAAGGCGATGCCATCGAATCGACGTTGACCATCGTCAACCGATGGCCCTTTCCCGTTTGGGGACTGGTGGTCGATGTGGATTCCGACTTGAGCAGCTCCGCCGCGACGCAGCCGCTCAACATCAGCCTCAGTAAAATCCCTGCGCTGTCTCGTACGAGTTTTCGATGGCATGCCGCCCCCAAATCGCGCGGCGTGTATCCGCGCCGCACACCGCGACTGAGCACCGCATTCCCGTTTGGCATCTGGTCGTGCCACCAACCTCTCGAAGTCCGCGACCCGCTGATCGTATGGCCGCGCATGACCCGATTGACCGACGTGCCCCCCAATCAAGGGGATCGTCAACTGGGCATCGGAGGAACCACCGACCGCGCCGGTTCCGATGGCGACTGGATCGGCGTACGCCCATTTCGCCCAGGCGATCGATTGCGTCATGTCCATTGGGCGCAGACGGCTCGCCGCGACCAACTGATCGTCTTTGAACATCAGTCCCTGAGCAAACAAACCATTTCCATCGCACTGGACACCAACGCCGCTCGTGCTGCAACGCCCGAGCAAGTCGACTGCATGGTACGTATCCTCGCATCTATGGCGACTCATTTCTTAGCCCATGCATGGGAAGTACGAATCGCCCTGGATGGTGCATGGCGACCGCTATTGCCGCACCAGAAGCACGCATGGCTCGACGAACTAGCCCAGTGGCAACCCAGCCAGGATGGCTTGCCATCTCTCTCGCGTCGATCCGCTTCTTCCATGAACCGTAGCAGCCACGCCAGCGGATGGTCGATGAACATCACTGCCCAACCCGCGCTCTCCATGTCCTCTCGGCAATCGATCGAAGCCATGGATCGCGTCGACTGGACATGGTGCGTTGGAGAGGATACTTCCAGAGCCCATGGAGAGCCCATCGGACGGGGATTCTCACTGCTCTCCGTTTCAGAATCGCTCGACGCCACGCTCCCGAACGTTTGGCGACAAGTCTGCGCTATGACGCCTACCGACAGCATTCGGTGCGCATCATGAAGCAATCGGGTTGGGGTGTCTTTGCGCTTGCGTTGCTGGCTTCGTTAAGCGTTTTTCTTTTGAGGCTGCAAGCAAGCACCGATCGCATTTGGTTGATCGCCGAATCCTTGGTCGTGGTGGTTCTGTGCGCCTGGGTTCGCTGGCGTTGGATCTTGCGTGCGGACCAAGGCGACGCGACCGCCACCGCCCGGCTGCGTGGTTGGACGATGGGGATCGGAGTTGCGTTGATCCTCGCTCCTTGGTTGTCGCGCTGGGTGCAAACGCAATGGTTTGGAAACATGGGAGAAGCCACCGAGTTGGTGTGGTTAGCCATGCTTCAAATGGCCGCGCTTTGGCAAGCCACCGTCGCGACCACGTCGCGCCAAGACTGGCTATCGTTTCTGATGAGCTGCTTTTTGGTCATCTTCGGATTGGCGACTTCCGATCGCGCTGGCATGGTCCAGTTGGTATTGCCCTTTGCCGTGTTCGCAGCATGGTGGTTGATGTCCCGCTACTGGGATTCGATTGAAGAGGGTTTCATCGCTTCCGAAAGCGTACCCCTGGTGCGCGTTCGATTGCTGGTCCTGATGGTCCTGGCGGGGCTGGGGGGATTGGTAGTCGCCATCGCTTCACGCAACGCTGGTCAGATCACCAGCTTGAGCGGCTTCATGCCGACCTCTGGGGGGCAGTCGCGCGGCGAAAGCTGGGCTCGCCAAGGGATCGGGGACGGGGACATGCTCGTGGCGGCCAAGGACGAAGCGTATACCTTTGGTCCCGTCGACAGCGAGTTGTTCATGGACTCCGAAGTCCCGTCTATGTACGACTTGGTGAGCGAGATCTACGGCGATCCAGTCCCGCGCCAACGTCAGTATGCGAGAGCGATTTCGTTGGAGAACCAAGTTGACGAAGCCAAAGAAGAAGGATCGGAGTCCAAAAAGAATAGCCGCGAGTTTTCTGCCCACCGCCGGCCAAAGCAAGGCGATACATCGTTTCGCCCAAAGGGTTCGGACTCCAAGGCCGTGTTGTACTTTGTAGGAAATGCGCCACTGCACTTGCGATTAGAGAGCTTCGATCGATTCGAAGAGGGCTCTTGGCTTCAAAGCGATTCGCTCGATCTATCGCGGCGGGCAGGAGAACCTGTGTTGCAAGAGTTGCATCTCAAGCCTTGGATGGTGCTGCAAGTCTTCCCCTCCGAACTTATCTATCCGGTCCGCGAGCGCATCGCGACCAAGATCATCCAGTTCCAATCTCCCCGATTGCTCTCCCCATCATCGATCTCACACGTGCACATCGATCGGGTCGATCAACCCGACTTCTTTGGCTGGACGCGGGACGGACAATTGATGATGCCCAACCGAGCGCATGTACCTCAGTTGACAGTGGTCCATCAACTCTATGCGATCCCACAACTGCATCCCTTGCGCCGCAACGATCATCCGATGCGACATCTCGCGCATCAGTCCAGCGCGCATACCTTGCCCAGCGACTGGATCGCAAAGTACACACAACCGCCGATGACGGCAGCCGATGTTCGGGCCGTTGCCCAAGGCTGGATCGCAAACGCCGGTGTTGCCGATCCCGAGGCTGCCACGGACTGGCAGCGCGTCGAAGCGATCGTGCGGCACCTACGAGCCACCTTTGAACATGATCCCTCCGCCGTCCCACCCGACGATGCGAACGATGTGATTGAACATGTCATGCAGCAGCAGCGAGGTCCCGACTACCTCATCGCTACCACCGCCGTGGCCATGATTCGCAGCCTGGGAATCCCGTGTCGCTTGGCGCGAGGCTTTATGGTTTCCCCAGACCGATACGATCGGCGGGCCGGGCAAACCGCCGTCCTGCCCGAAGACATCCACACGTGGGCCGAAGTCTACGCCCATGGAGTGTGGATTCCGATCGAGCCGACGGGAACCTACCCCGAACCGCGCGAGCATCGCACGTGGCAACATTGGGCCATCGAAACCGGCTGGGCGATTCGCGATGCGATTCGAAATCACCCTGGCACGGCGGCCGCCATCGCGGTTTGCTTGATGCTGAGCGTGTACTTCCGTCAACGGATCGCCGAACTGCTTCTCGGCGGTGTCTTCTTGGCAACATGCCTTATGCCATTGCCATGGCGGATCCTCGCCACCATCCAACTCCTTCGATGGAGGATGTGGGTTTGGGGCGAGTCGCTGGCTCCGCGAACCACCATTCAAGAATGGCTTTCGACCCAGCTATCGTTGCGGAGCTTAGCACCAGACCACGATCATGGTGTTTTCATTCGAGCGGTCCAACGCATGCGTTACGCCCCTTCATCGCGGCGCCATCGGATCGACGAAGACGAGTTGCATTCGTTGCAACGCGTATGCCGCTCGGTTTGTTGGTCGACCCTGTTGCGTCCCCTGAGCCTAGCTCGTCCGAGACTTTAGCGGCACATCCCCGCATCCTGGATGCTCCCAAACCTACAACGTCGCACTTCTTCTGTCCTTATTCGAACTCCCCTTCATGACTTCCAGCGAACTTCACACCACTTTGACCACTGCGGAGCGATTGCGTTGGGTGCAATCGCTTCGGCGCGAATTGAACCGGATTTTGCTCGGCAAAGCCGACGTCGTCGAGCATCTCTTGGCATGTGTGATCGCTCGCGGACACGTGCTGTTCGACGATTTGCCCGGTCTCGGAAAAACCACGCTAGCCAAAGCCCTCGCAACGTCCGTCGGCGGCCGCTTCACGCGCATCCAATGCACCCCCGATCTACTCCCGAGCGATGTCACAGGGTTCAACATCCTCAATCAACGGACCCGTGAATTCGAGTTCCGCGCCGGCCCGGTGTTCGCCGACATTCTCTTGGCCGACGAAATCAATCGGGCCACTCCCCGCACGCAAAGCGCGCTGTTCGAAGCCA
Source organism: Pirellula sp. (assembly GCA_046318495.1). Classification (GTDB taxonomy): domain Bacteria; phylum Planctomycetota; class Planctomycetia; order Pirellulales; family Pirellulaceae; genus JBKCUI01. The sequence continues at coordinate 23,428 of JBKCUI010000121.1, forward strand.
TGGCAGAACGCCAAGTCACCATCGACGGCGAAGCCCGCGTGTTGAGTTCGACCTTCTTGGTGTTGGCAACGCAAAACCCCGTCGAAAGCGTCGGAGCGTACCCGTTGCCAGAAGCCCAGCTCGATCGCTTTGCCATGAAGCTGCGCATCGGATATCCCGACCGCGCCAGCGAACTGGAGTTGCTCGAACGCGCCAGCCAACGCATCGAGGATGCGTCCGCCGCGCAAGTGCTCGAACCGGGCCAGTTGGGGCAATTGCAAGCCAGCGTGGCCGAGGTGGCCGTCGAACGCCCCGTGCGCGAGTATCTGGTCGATCTTGCAGATGCCACGCGTCAACATCGATCGTTTGCATTGGGTCTCTCCCCTCGCGGACTATTGCAGTGGCAACGCGTTGCCCAAGCCCGCGCGCTGCTCGAAGGCCGCGACTTTGTCATCCCCGAAGACGTGCAGCATGTCGCATTGCCCGTGCTCGCGGTCCGTTTGTCCGGCCCGAGCTCGGGCATCGAACCCGCAATCGATTCCATCCTCAATGGAGTGGCTGTACCGCGATGAGATGCCAACGAATTCCGACACGAAGCCCGCTCCCGATCGCATTATCGCTTCGCGTTGCCTTCAGTTTGATTGCGTGCAGCCTATGGATACATATGGGCTGCGACCGAACGAAAACAGGATCGATCCCAACGGAGTCGGTTGCAGTAAAGGATCCAGCCAGCAAAACGCACGCGATGGAAGAACACTTTCCCAAGCACTGGCCCTTCACGATCGAACGAGCCAGCCAGCGGCTGTCGGCGATCGCGCGCGATCCCCAAGCGCCGTCCCCCGTCGAAGGCTTGAGCCCGCGCGAGGAATTCCATGACCTCATGAAGTGGCTACCACTGCTGGCGGCCGACAGCGATTTGGATCGCAAAGCCTTTGAACAGATCGACCGCGGGGCGCTCGCTTGGCAATCGGCTTTGCAAGTCACCCCTGCCGATGACGCTGTATTTCGCGAGCATTTGATTCACCCGGACACGATCGCATTTTTGCAATCGCTCGATGCGATTTGCCTCGCCGAACGGGCGCGACTCGATCAGTTGCAACAACCATAACGCTTACCGAGAGCTCGCAAGGGTCAATTCCATGGATCTAACGATGCTGTTCTGGGGTGCGGTAACGCGCATGGGACAAGCCTGCATAGCGGCGAGCCCAACGATCCTCGTCGGATGGTTGGTGGCCGCGGTGTTCGAACGCATCCTAGGCCGCGAAGGGACCTATCGCTTGTTTGGCGGCAACACGTGGAGGCAATTGCCGCAAGCGTGGCTGCTGGGGATGCTATTGCCCGTCTGTTCGCTGGGCGTGATCCCTGTCATGGTGCAGATGCGCCGCAGCGGCATCTCCGGTGGGACGATCCTAGCCTTTGGCTTGACGGCGCCTCTCTTCAACCCGATCTCCGTGCTCTACGGTTTGACGCTATCCGACCCTTGGGCGATTCTGGCATTCTCCCTCTGCTCGTTGGTGCTGATCACCATCATGGGCATGTTGTGGGATCGATTGTTTCCCAACAGCCAATTGCCACCCGAGCCCCTTCCCAAGACGCCTTATGGCATTCGCCGGATCGCAGCCGTGACGTTGTCGATGTGCGATCAAGCCTTCAGCGCCGCTAGCTTGTACATTCTGGTGGCGATTGCCGGTGTCGGATTGCTTGCGGCGATGCTGCCAGCAGGTGTATTGCAGCGAGCCGCCAATCAAAACGACCTGTTGGCCCCGTGTACGATGGCTCTGGTTTCGACGTTGGCGTACGTCACTCCGATGACCGCCATCGTGCAAGTCGCATCGATGTTTCAGCACGGCAATTCGATCGCCGCTTCGTTCACGCTGCTCGCGCTTGGAACCGGCGTCAACCTAGGAATGCTGATGTGGATGGTCGCGCACTACCGATGGCGTCCGACGCTGTGCTGGCTAGGTTGTTTGATCGCTATCGTGCTGGCGATGAGCTATGGCATCGATCGCCCGTTGCAACCCAAAGGGATCGAACCTGCCGACCATACCCATGCGTTCGACATCTACTGCAACCCGTTCACCACCAGCGAATCCAACTTCGGCGAGTCGACCTGGCGCATCCTTCGCGAATCGGTCCATCCCGAAGAAATCGTCTCGATGGTCGCCATCGCTGTCCTGCTAGCGGCCGGCGCGATATTGCGGTTGTCTGGCCTCTTGCCGCGCTGGATGGATCGCCTCCATACCTGGCCGATGCTGGAACGCAACAGCAAGGATATCGTGCTGCCCAACTCGGTCATCGCCGCCGTCTGCTTTGTTGGATTGATCGTGTCCAGCATCGGCGCGTGCTTTTTGTACTACCCACCTGTCGAAGAGGTCCGCAAAGAGATGCAAGCCATCGAAGCGGAGATGCTAGGCAGTTACCATCGCGGGGAATGGGAGAAGCTGGAGTATTGGATCCCCATTCAAGAAGATTGGGGACACAAACTCACCGTCGGCGCGACCCTGCGTCAGCGGCCGCTTGATCGCTATCAGCAACTCAAGCTTCAGGTCTACATGAACAAGCTCGAGCTGCTGGAACATGCCGTCGAAGATCGCGATCGAGACGAAGCGAGCGCGTTTGGCCAGCAAGCCGCGCAAGCCTTCCGACGACTCAAGGATGCATTGGCTCGCTGAGGAAGCGAACCGGTGCGGGACGCCCGAGTGGAACTTGGACATCATGTGATCGCGATCAACGCGTCCGGTGTTTTCTATTGCGTTACCGCATTCGCTTTTCGGATGCGGCTCGGGTACACTTTTGGAATGGATTCCAAAGACCTGGCCAATCTGGTGCGCGAGCAAGGCTTGGATGTTTTCGACAGGATGTTTCGAGCCGTGGAACTCGTTCAAGAACGATTGAATCGAGCTTGCAAAGCCCTGAACGAAGCGCAAGTTCCCTATGCGGTCGTGGGGGGAAATGCCGTCGCTGCGTGGGTGGGCCACGATCGACGATGGTGCCGTCCGCAATACCCGCGATGTGGACTTGCTCCTGGACGAACGGGATTTGCCCCTCGCTACCGACGCGCTGCAGCGGGTCGGATTCGTACGCGATGAAGTCATGGGGACCGTCGTCTTCTTAGATGGCCCAGATGGCAAACCGAGCCAAGGCTTGAACATCCTCCTCGCGGATCGCAAAGTCCGTCCCGAGTATGCCAGCCCTACCCCCAGCGTCGATCGGTCGATCGAAATCAATAACAAGCGCGTCGTCGAACTCGATGCACTGATTGAAATGAAACTCAATAGCTACCGGGACAAGGATCGGACACACTTGCGAGACATGATCCAACTAGGGTTGATCAACGCCAGTTGGCTGACACGATTCCCCCCGTCGCTCAGTGAGCGGCTTCAATTGCTGCTCGAAGATCCCGAGGGATAAAGTGCCCCTCGGGTCGCATAAAGCATCCGGTTGGTTGCTATTGAGCAGCCCCCTAGAACAGATCCATCGTATCGACGGTTCCACCATCGCGGCGATTCGACAGACTCTGCAAGACTTTCGGATCCACCGAGTATCCCAGATACCGCACGCCGCCATCGCCGAATCCGAAATTACCTCCGCTGCCATGAAAGCTGCTGAAGCCGCCGACTTCTAAGCTTCCTGGTGCCTGCGGTGTCAATTTGAACTTTGGTGGCTGGGCAAAGGAACCTCCGTTGCGCAGGGTTGCTCGCGTTCCCGATGCCCATCCCAGATCCGGGTACTCGGATACTTTTTCACCAAAGAAGATCGTGTTCGACGACCCGTCGGTGATTTCGCTGAACTTGGTTTTGCTATTCAAATAGAACACACCATCGTTCTCGGTGTTGATGGGGGCTTCGCGATCGTGATAGCAAGCAGCATAGCTGCTGATTCCGAGCTTCGTTCCATTTGGCCCGGCGTAGTCGGTAATGGGAGAACTTGGGCAATAGTAAGTTGCAATCCGCACTTCGCGGGCTTTCTGATTGGCCGGAGCGTAGATGCCTTGCTTTCGGTCGATGCTTTCATAAAGGCGAGTCTGTTCCATGAACGGCAAGATCTGCACGGTCCAGCTCACGTGATTCCCGATCGGCTCATCGCGAATCGGACCCGTTTCGTTGGTGGTACCAGCTGGCAGATGCTCGGCGGCGAACTCGTAATGATGGGTGGCCAAATTGACCTGCGCCATGTTGTTCGCGCAACTCATACGCCGTGCGGCCTCGCGGGCGGCTTGGACTGCCGGTAGTAGCAGCCCGACCAAAATGCCGATGATGGCGATGACAACCAATAGCTCGACGAGCGTGAAGGCCGCTCGGCGATACAGAATACGAGGATGACGGGACATAGCATTAGGCTCCTGGGGGAAGATTGGTAGATCGATGGATACGGGGAAGGGTTAAGGAAGCGTGCGCGTTCGGGTCAACTGCATGGCTTCGGGCGAATGCGACCGCCCTGCGATGCGAGCGATGACCGTGGCGCCGCGCGAGGAAGCGGACGGGGAAGAGTCGGTTTCGGATACCGCGATGAGTACTTGCATGCGCGTTCCCGGAGTCGGTCCCTCAAGATCGATCCAGGACTCACCTGGGTAACTCGGATCTCGCTTCAGTTGGGCATCGCAGCGCTGCATCCCAGCGCGGCATAAGAACTCAAGTTGCACTCGGTCCCGTTCGACTTTGCGGGACTGCAACGCTCGCAAGGTCATGTGGACGTTGGTCGCAATCAACGCAGATCCAATGGCGAGGGCTGCCATGGCAACGATCAAGACCACGCCACGGCGTTGGTGCGAGCGCGGCCGATGGATGGATTGTCGAGACGGTGTACGCGCGATCATGGTTGACCTCCTCGGGACCAAGCGTTTCCATGGATAACGGCTTCCACGGAAAGAGCGCCGGAGGCACTCTCCATGGCTGGGGTTTTGGGATAGAGCGCCAGCACGGCGCGATCGGGTTGCGATGCACTTCGAAATACGACTTCGGTACGCTCCGCGATGCGAAAAGTCTCTTGCTTCACCCCAGACGTTGAGGGATTCGATTCCTGCGAATCCGAAGACGCCGTCTCGGTGCGCACGATGCCATCGTCCTGAGCTCGATACTCCACGGTGACGCCTCGCACGGTCACAAAGGTGGCGACGGCAGGTTCGGCATGGAACGATCGCGATGCATCCGCATCCTCGCGCCATGCGGAGGCTAGCCGTTGGATCTCGCTGAAGCGATCGGTGGAACGCTGCACGCGATCGGAGGCATTCATGGATTGATGGATCAAGCTGATCGCCGTCAGCATCACGATCGAACCGGCAGTGATTCCGGTGAGGGTTTCGACCAGCGTCGTACCTCTGCGCGGTGATCGTCGGCGTTGGGAGGGTGCGCGATTCATGGTGCGTCTCCGTTTGCGGGTTCGGTAGCGATCCATCCCACCAACTGAAGGGGTGGCGGGTTGCCCGGCCGATGCCATTGGAGTTCCAAGATCAACCGCGTCCCTTGAGCATCGCGTTGAAGCCGCGAGGCCAACTGGGCGTCCGGAAGCGAACGCCGAGTGTCCTCGGAAAGCTGCAAGGCCTTCAAGGCGTCGTCGATGGAATCGCTGGGGACGCTCGTCAATCGATCCATGTGATTGGCCAGTTCATGCAGCGCGACTTGATTGCGCTGCGTTTCTTTTTCGATGCGTCGCAATGGGAACCCGATGCCGCAGAGCAAGCCCAGGAGCGATGCGACCAGCGTCGAAGCCACGATGACTTCGATCTGGGTGACCCCGCGAGGCAATGCACGTCCTCGAAGGGGATGAGGTGGTCGATGGAGGATGCACATAGGATTACGACAAGGATTGCACGAGGCCATAAAGGGAACGGAACATGCCATAAGTCAGCCACCCGACCACGCATCCGAATGCAACGGCGAGGATGGGATGAACCCACAGCCCCAAGCGATGCTGCGATTCGCAAACGCGATCTTCAAGTTGATGGGCGAACTGCCGCAGCACCCAGGCTTGCGATGCATTGCCCTGCACGCGGCTCAGCGCGGCTTCTTGATCGATGGTGATCAACTCGGCCTCTCGCAGTCCTTGCCAAGGGTTGGCGCCTTGTTCGATCTCGTTGCGAGAGAGCAGCAATCGCTGCCGAATCCAAGGGTTGGAATGGTATTTGGCCAAGGTCGAAAGCGCGCCGGCGATGGGACGCCCGCTAGCCGTATTGATGGAAAGCATCCGCAGCAGCCCTGCGACTCGGCCACTCGACCAACGCATGGCCAAGCTTTGCAATCCCGCCGAACGGAGTATGGTATTTCGCAGCCAATTCCGGAGCCAACCGAAGACGCCCAGGACCACCAGCAACGATACGAGCAGTAGCAACAGGAATGCGATGGGAAACAGTGAATAGATGGATACTCCGAACGGGTCTGCAATCGATCCCGACTCATCGTAGATCTTCCTCATCGTTGGGGCGATGAAGGCGTTCATCCAGACGATTGCAGCGAGCAACACCAATCCAACGATCCACCAATAGGTGAACACACCTGTCCAATCGAACCGCGAGCGTGCGCTGGCTTGGCGCTGGGATTCCAGCAGCATGGCATAGGTTTCCTGCAAGGTGCCCGATTGATTGCCCAGCCTCAACGCCAGCACGGCATCCTCGGGCAAAATCCCTGGAATCTGTTCAATCGCTTCGATCATTGGGGTCGAACGGCGCAGGAGCTTGGCCAAGTAGCGGAATCGAGCCCTGGCAATGCCACGCGATTCCTCGGCCAAGGCTTCGATCATCGGCGCCGGATCGGTGCGCTGACGCCCGCATGCATCGAGCAGCTTCAAAAGAGCGCGCTCAGCAACGGCCGTTTGATTCGCGGACATCACCGGGACCATGCGCCATGCAGGACCGTCTCCGGGCCCAAACAGCGCTTGGCAGGATCGCATTAGGGTGTTCATCATTTGCATCGTGAATCCGTTAGTTGCTTAAGGCGGTAACCAATGAAATCAACGGCATGAACAGCGCGATGATGACGAAGCCGACGACGCATCCCAAGAACACGATCATCAACGGGGCCAACATAGCGCTGCGTTCCTTATCACGGGTTTGCGATTGCTCGCAGTAGAGATCGGCGACTTGACGGAGCATTGGGATGCTCGGCTGCCCACCCTGGCCAGCCGTCAGGGCGGTCCACGCCATCCGAGACAAACTGCGAGGAGGCGCAATCTGTGAGAGCGTGCAGGACGGTTCTGAAAGCTCTCGCGCCAACTGCTGCGAACGGTTGCCATAGAGCGGATGGCGTGAAGCCAGGCCTGCGATGCGAATGGCTTCGCTCATGGGTGTACGGATCGCCAGCAGTTCCGCGAGGGTCGAGGTCCATCGAGCCATGGCTGCCAACTGGGGAGAACGTCCCACCAGCCAAACACCAAGCGGCTTGAAGTCTTGCCAGCGGTGCACGAGCCAGGACGCCCCCACAAGGACGCAAGCAAGAAGTGCAATGCAAACGATCATAACCCCAGAGTAAACGCTGTTGCGTCCTGATATGGCTTCGCCAATCGCCAAGACCCATTTGGTCGGTGTGGGCAGATGAAGGCCAAAATCCTGGAACATTTTGTCAAAGACCGGCAGCACAGTCAGCGACAGAAACACCATGACCAGAACGGTTGCCAACAGGACAAACATGGGATAGAGCCATCGTCGCAGCCAGGAGTATCGCACTCCGACCGCAGGAGACAGCAAAGCCCGAACCTGCGCACTGTTCCAATCGCGTTCGGATTGACGATCGTTGTATCGCAGCACCAGCGGCAGCCACGATGCCAACTCAGGATCGGAGATCCAACGCTCGGGCGGGGTACGCTGTTCCAACGCGGTCCTTAACCGAACCAATTGCGTGGCGCGGTTTTGTGGAACCAATTCCCCTACGGCGGCTGACAACAGGTTTTGCAAATCGCGGCTCTCAGCAACCGCATTTTGGATCGACTGGAGGTAATCGGGGTTGGGATCGGCATCGTGCTGAAAACTCATTTGGAGACTCCCATACGAAGCGGGTTGCTGATCTCAAACACCATTTCGATCATAGGGAGCAACAACGTCAGTCCCAGTCCGAGCACAATCAAGCCACCGAGGCATGCTCCGAGAATGGCGGGCAACCACTTCCAACCGAAACGCGCCCGTCGGAGCGATTGCTGTTGAAACAGATGCGACATCAAACCTAGGGCGCTCGACGCCCGATCGCCGTGCGCTTGCTGCTCGGCGGCCCAACGCAAACTTGCGGATTCAGCGACGCGATGCAGCGCGGATTCGTCCGATTGCGGGGATTCGTTTGCCAGCGACGCAGCCCTGGCCGACAGCAACTGGTCGTCAAAAATCTTGGATCGGGCGGGGATCCATCGAAAGTCCGCAAACCGCCAGCGCCAATGCCAGGCACACCAGGTCGCGATGGCCAGCCCGATGGAGATCGCTGCCAAAACGATTTGGTTTTGCTCCAATGCTTCCAACCAGCGAAAGTCTGGACCAGGCTGCAACCGGGTCTGTCGATACATTTCTCTCAGCCCAGGTGTGATGCTGGCGACGATGGTGACCAGCGCGACCGTAGCCAACAGCCAAACGATCCATAGCTCGGTGGCCGATTGGCCGATCCGTTCCGATTGATGCTCGCGCCATTGCCCAGCGCGAACCAAGGGCTCGATGGCAGCGGCATTGCGACCACTGCTCACCCATTCGTTCAACGCTGCGCGGTACTCGCGACTGTAGCTCTCGTCATCGCTAAGGATCTTGTCTACCGAATCACCACGCGCGTGACGCAGTGCCAATTGCTGATCGATCGCATCCAGCGCTCGCATCAGATCCGGCTGCTGGCGATTGAGCGAGATGGAGATGCCCGCGCGATGCAATGTCCGCAATAGCGAGTTGAACTCCATCATGTCCTGAGTGGTGATCGCAGACGCGTCGCTCATGTAGGTCGTTCCGGGAAAAGAAAGGGACACTGCCAGCGGAACCGAACCCGAGGCATGGTGCTGCCCAAGAGATGCGCGGCACGTTGCGATTTATCGGCCCGATGGAAGGATTCGTCCCGAAAAATTCGCAGTGACCAATCCAAGTCAGAACCACGCGATGCAGGAATGGGCGCGCGCAGCCGGCTGCGAACTACGAGTCCTTAGAGTGCCCCATGGGCAGAAGTTTACGGACGGCTCGTCCACCATTTGGCAGCGAGGTTTTCGCGCCATTCGCGGTAGGCTTCCGCGACCGATTCGTTGGTTTGCAAGTGCTGTTCGTCGGCCAGCCGGGCAGCAGCCGATTCGATGCGAGCCGAACTGATCACGGCCGGGTGGTCGATCCACCACGACTCCAAGCGTTGCACGGTGATCACGAGGCACAGCAGCCCCATGGCGAGCGCTAGCGAGCTTCGAAACAGAACACGATCGCTCCAACGATCCGCCACCCATTGCTTGGCACGGCCCAAAACGCGCCCGCGCAACCCTTCACTGGGCCGGATGTACGCAGCGGCCTCGCGAATCCGTGCTTCCAATTCAGCGATGGAATCATCGTCTGAGAATTGCGATGAATCGTGCAAAGGATTTCGCCCTTTACTCATGGGGCACCTCCTTCGAACTGGGCAGCAGCGCCGTCGATAACTTCGAGAGTCCGGCGCGGTAACGGCTGGCGGCAGTGGCAGGCGGAATGCCGAGCACTTCACCGATCTGATGGAAGGTGAACTCTTCCCAAATCTTTAAGACGATGACTTCGGATTGTTCGGTCGGTAAGCGGCGCAATGCCAACCAGACTTCGCGAATCGATTCCTCGCGTTCCAGTTCATCGACCCGAGTCCAGGTCACCAGATCGATCAGTCCCTGGGCCAACGACCATCGGCGTTTGCGTCGCAAAATCACCAAGGCTTCATTGCGGATCATGCACAGCAGATACGGCCACGGAGCGCGAGCTTCTGCCAGTGTCGACGGGTCGGCGACGACCTTCAACAGAGCCGCCGCCACCGCATCCTCGGCGTCGTGTTGGTTCCGGGTGATGGTTGCAGCGAACCGCACCAATCGCGCCGATGCCAAATCGTACAGCGCAGCCACCGCCACGGGCCCTTGTTCGCGGATGCGAAGGGCTCGTTCGCGAATCGATTCGGAGAACGGGTCGGAAGAGGCGGTCATATGGGGATCGATGCGCCGGAACGGTCGATTTATCGATCGGGAATCCAATTTTTTCAAAAATGTCTCGGGACTGCGCGTTCACAAGGCAAATCCGCCCACGCATTCGCGAATCGGTCGTTGGACTAAACCGTGAAGTCGACGTTGGGGGTAGCCAGTCGATTGCCCGCAGCGTCGGTGGCTTCGATGTAAATGCGGTAATTGCCCGCCGCCAGAGGCAATGCGACCTGGGTTACGGCCAAGCCGCTTCGAACCTTGACCGGGGCGTTTCCGTTGGTGCTCAGCCAAACGTCGTACGCCGCCCCGGACGCCGATCGGTTCCACGCGATTCGGGCCGTGCCGTTGCTGACGCTCGAGGTGCTGATAGAAAACGGTTGCAGGTGGTTCTTTAGGCTCAAGAAACGCTTGTCGACGGCGGCTGAGATACTGCCTGCCTTGCGAGCGAACAGCGAAAAGGTGTGCGCTCCGTCGGGGATGTTACCAAAGAGCTCTGCGATCGCAGTGTCGGTGATGCTGAACCTTCCATTCGAGTCGATAAACCGCGACGCATCCCGCTTGGGACCACCGTTTAGCGCAACGAGCAACTCGGTGCTGCCATCCGAGATGTTTCCAGCGATAGACAAATCGTTGGTGATCCCCGGTAATCCGCCCGATTCCGCCATGAACAGATTCGAGAACGTCACCGGGCGGTTATTGACTGGGGTGTTGATGTGATTGATGACCGACAGCACATCCAGCGGCGAGATCGATCCGTCGCGATCCGCATCGAGGTTCAGCGCGTAAGCAATGCTGCCTCCCGAACCACTATTGATGCGGTTGATCACGGCCAGCACATCGAGCGGTGAAACGTTTGCATCTCGGTCGGTATCGAGGGCCGACAACCAGGTTTCGTCGGCGTTGGTTTCAGGCGAAACGTTGACCACCAGCGCATTGCTCGCCACCACGCTACCACCCACTTTGGCCGTCACGATCAGCGTGTTGACACTGGCGGTGGCATACACCAAGGAGGGAATCGATGCGATAAGGCCTCCTGTCACCGTTCGATCGACCGTTCCATCGCCATCCAAATCGATGGCATACTCCACCGAAGTCGGTTGCGGATCCGGCAATCCGGAGAGACTCCATTGGTAACTCACCGGAGATCCCACGCGAATCAACGACGGCCCGGTCAGTTGCAAGGCCGCGATCAGCGGGGGTTGGAACACATCGATGTTCCCCGAACTGAAACTCAGACCGGCTGCCGCAGTGAAGGTAGTCGTCTTTTGTCCATCGACCAAGATTTCATAGACACCATCGACAAGCCCGTTGGGCCCGACCGAGGCACCCGTGAACTGACCATCGACCACCGTCACATCGCCAACCAAGCTGCTTTGCCATTGGATCGCGACTTCTTGATTTGCCGAGTCCTTTTTGATGACCCGGATCGCATCGCTGGCGACGTCCGCCAACTCCATATCCCATGTGAAACGGAATGTCTTGGCTGGGTATTGAATCGCTCCGCCGCTGGCATCGGTCAACGAAACGACCTCGGGACGGTTGACGATGTTCAGGCGGTAGGGGCGCTCCACCGGCGTCGAACCGGCGATCGTTGCATCCGAAACGCGAACGGTGACTTGATAAAACGGCTTGGCTTCAAAGTCGAGCAACGTTCCCGTCTTGAGTCGCAACTGGCCATCCACCACTTCGAACGCAGACGCGTCCGCTCCGACGAGGGTCGTTGTGTTGGTACCGATGCCATCGTCGGTGATGAGGATGTTGGCAACGGCTTGACCTTGCGATGTTTGATTGGTCTCTGCAAGTTGGCTGACGGCGCTGGAGAATCGCACATCGGTCGGCGCTTCATTGACGTTGCCGATCGAGAGCGTGAACGTGGTCAAGGCGTCAGGGTTGCCGCCGACGGTGGGGTCATCGACTTGCAGGACAACGCGATAACTCGCTTTGGTTTCGAAATCCAGCGGGGTGGTGGAACGAAATCGCAATTCGGATCCGACCAGTTGGAAGTTCGCCGAGTCGAGCCCAGCCACCAAGCTGATGGTGTTGCTACCTAGCGGGTCGTCGAGGGCGGAGACATTTGCGACTGGGATCGCTGTCGAAACCACGGTGGTCTCTGGAACCGGGTTGAACAAAGATGTGAATTGAATTCCGCGCGGCGGTTCGTTGACGTCGGTGATCTGCAGCGTAAAGGTTGCGCTCACATCGGGATTGCTTCCCAAATTGGGATCATCCGCCGAAACCACGACCACGTAATTGGGCTTGGTCTCAAAATCCAAGGCGACCCCTGCATTGAGTCGCAAGGTTTGATTGACGATGCTGAATGAGCCAGCATCCGGTCCCGACAAGGAGAGGGTCGACGAACCGATTGCATCATCGATAACTTGAATGATCGCGACGTTCGTTGGCGAGAGGTTGCTGGCGGATTCCGGCAGGGAGATCACGTTCGCGAACAGAATGCCCGACGGGGGTTCGTTGACGTCGGCCAGGCTGATGGTAACGGTTCGCGTGGCGGCCTGCACCGGGTTGCCTTGATCGGTGGCTACTACCGGCAACAGGATGGTATTTCGCGCTTCGAAATCGAGGGCTGCCGAGGACACCACGGTGATCACACCCGTGCTGGGATGAATCGCGAAGATGTTGGCCGGGTTGGTCGGACCGAGCGAGAATGCAAACTGCCCGGCCGCCCCCGCATCGGCATCGCTGGCGAGGACGGTTCCGACCACCGTTCCTATCGGAGAGTTCTCGGAAATTGCAAAGGATGTCGGCGGAATCACCGGGGGTTCGTTGACATCGATCGGAACAATAGTCAACGACCGGACCGTTTTGCCTGGGATGGTCAATGAATCGCTGACTTCGACATCTACAACGATCGGTGTGTTGGTTTCAAAGTCCCACTTGGCGGTGTTGTTAAAGGTCACATCCCCGTTGGTGGGATTGAGGGAGAACGGACCTGAGGCCCCTAAGAAACGGTAGGAGAGGACTTGCCCGATATCGGTATCGGAAGCCAGGATCTTGCCTACTACGGCATTGAAGTTGGGGTTTTCCGTCACCAGCAATTGGCCGGTTTGAATCACGGGCAACTCGTTTGGCCGATAGCCGTAGTTGACTCCGAGCAAATGCTCCGTGTTCTGAATCACGATGCCTCCACCCAAGTTGGAGTCCAACGGGATTTTGTCACCTGGGTAACCGCTCACGCCGAGGCGATACGGACCTTTTGGCAACTCCTGGATCGCAAAAAGTCCCGTCTCATCGGAAATGGACTGAAACTCGGGATAGGTGTATCGCAGTTTGTCAAATGGCCCGAACGGGCTCGAGTTCTGCATCCGATCGTTGGTGTAGATAACGGCGTACTTGATGTCAGCCATGGGGCGACTGATGCTAATCGTTTCGCGAGCCGTACCCAACAGCGGCCCCGATTGAACGAAGCTAATCAAGTTGTCATTGCGGTCGTACGCCTCGATTCGCCCATAGGATACTTTTAGCGATTCCGCCGCGATCGCCTCCACGGAAATCGAATCGGCTTCCTGGTAGAACATCACCTTGAGGCGACTGGAATCGCTAAACCACGGGATGCCTTCGCTTGAAAAAACGGTGATGACATTGAAATCCGGATCGAAGGCGGACTTGGTCCGCACCGCAAACCCGATGTTTTCATTCCGATCGTCCGCAATGGTCAAAGTCGCGTTTGGAAATAGATTGGCGAGCTCCCCACCCAGCACTTGCCTGGATGCGATGATTTCGACCGAGGTCGAGTCGCGTTGCCCATTGTCGTTGCGGTCGGCGAACACGCTCACGCCAGCGAGCGGCGTGTCCTCAGCGGTGATCTTGCCATCGCCGTTGGCATCCACCCCGGCAAAGCCTCGCATGCCACCATCGAAGTTAAATGTGCCGAGCGAGTTGATCGAACGCCCCGAGTAAACCAACGGACGTGGATCGCCAAACGTGCCGTAAGAGAATCGGTAGAGCGACGATGTGTCGACGTCGTCCTCAACCGTTTTGCCCGAGACCCAGTCCGAAGCCGCCCAACCCGTCGACGCGCCGATGCGTCCGACGTAGCTTCCGTTGTCCGCAAGGACAAAAGTCGTTCCTGCCGGATAGATGTTGTCAACCGAATTGGAAAACGTGATGCGTCCATACGAACGCGACGGACCAGCCGTGGAGTTCAACATGGCGACGGAATCCAGTACCGTCCAATTGGCCGCATTGCCGTCGAAAGCCCCATCGTCGTTGCTATCCGCGTCCGACGCAGGAACCGGTTTTGTCGGCGCCTGCACCAGCAAGAACGTATTCGCGTTGGGAATAAAAGCCAAGCGATCGGATAAGGTCGACGCATCGCTCCAGCGGTTGTCGGGAAGTCCAGCAAAGCCTACTTGTGTTCCTTTCAACCGCGCGGACTGACCGTTGACGCTGTACAAGCTGCCGGCTTGAGTGATGGTCAAGAAGCCGTTGCTACCCAGGGTGATGTTCGAGACATCGATCACGCTATGGATATAGCCGGGCCCACCAGGAACCGCGCCCCAGCCCTCGAGCGTGATGAAATAGGTGCCGCTCGGTATGACTTGATTGGGTTCGCCGCGCAATTCGACAAACTGGTCCTTGTCGCTGTCTCCGAACAAGGGCGAAATGTGGACTTCGCTAATCGCCAACGCCAGCACACGGCGCGATTCGAGCGACTCCATTCCCAGCCGCCGGCGTCGAGTTTGAGAGGAACGAGCAAAAGAAGAACGACGTCGAGGAAACAGTCGAAAGAGTCGCATGGCCAGA
>JBKCUI010000122.1:0-2483 GCA_046318495.1 Pirellula sp.
GGCTCAAGTGATCCAAGACGAATGGTTGCGGCACCTAGGCAATCTGCAAAATGAATCACGATCGATGGGACAGACTCGAACGGCTCGAGTGTCTTGCCTTGAGAGGATTCCATTCCATTGCTCGCCGTCCGTTTATTGCGGGGGGCTATCGTAGAAAGCTGTGATGATCGCTGATCGAAAATGCTCACGACTTGCGCGGCGCGCGTTTTCTTACGATCAGGCGGTTGGAGGTAACCGCGTAATTGTCGTCGTTGGTCCTGACCGCCATGAGTGAAAACAATCCTTACTCCCCTCCATCGACTCAAGTGGATTCGGCACAGTTGTGTGCGGTTCTGCTTGAGGCAAGAAAAGCAACCTGGTGGCCTGGTGTGTTGATGATCGTTCAGGGGATTGCATTGTCGAGCGTGTTTGCGACAGCAGTTGCGGTAGACGCCTATTCTCGTGGCCTGCCGAATCTTGCTTCTCCTCAGAATGTCTTTATGTTTGGGTTTTTGCTCGCACCCTTGCTTGTTTGGTGCGGGATACAACTGAAACGCGTCGAATCTCGTGGGCTTGGTTACTTGGGTGCAGCACTGTCAGTACTGCTTTTTCTTCCGTTGGGTTGGGCCATCTGCATCTGGGCAATCGTCGCCCTCAATCGGCCAATCGTGCGAGAAGCGTTTCGCATCCGAGCATTACCTTCATGACGATTGAGGGGCATCCGCAGGACGAAAAGGATTTTGCATCCAAGTGCACCATACACAGTTCTGACGTGCGTGGAGTCGACTTGTAATGCATCGCGATCGCTTTCGTTCGGCGCATCGGATAGGATTTTTTCGTACTCTGACTCGATGACTATGCGATTGGAAGAAATGGCCATCTTCGGGTCGCCATTATTCAGTGCAACAGACTCAAAACGTGAAATGACATGACGGGAGACGAACACAACCAACGGCAGATTCGCCTGCGAATGATTGTGATGGCCATGGAGCTGTGCAGCGGAATCGGTCTTTGCGTGGTTGGGATGATGGCGAGGGATATCGATGCACGGATTCAGGGGCCGATCGTTACTGCTCTTTTGATCTGTTTGATCCTGGTTCCGTTTGCCCTCGTCCTGTTGAGGCAAAAATGCCCGTTCTGCAGTCGAACGCTGTCGTCGGAATGGGACCTGTCGAACCTCGGTGAATACTGCCAGCATTGCGGCAAAAAGTTCTCCGATGAAATCGCAACGGTCAATTCCACAGAACGCTCTTCAGAGAAACCGCAAGGAACTGACCGATGAAAACCAAGCCCGCGATAGTCCGTGTGGGCAACGGATTGTAGAACCAAGCGGTGTGCGTTAGCTAGGTTAACCATGCAAGACAGAATTGTCCGGAGGGAAAACCACGAAGGACACGAAGAGCACGAAGTTGCATCGTGCTCAGTCCGCGAGGACGGTGCTCGTGCTCGTGATCGTAATCGAGGAATTCGGGGGTTCGACGGGACGGCCATGATGACGTGAACCGTGCGGTGGGTTGGTCGGGATGATAGAATCAAGACTCAAGGATCGCACGAGCACGAGCAAGAGCACGAGAAAACCGCAAAAACAAGACGATGCACCGGAGTACCCGGTCGGTGCGAAAGATTTCTTGAGTCTATTCCTTCGTCGTTGGTGATCGCTTTCGCTTGCGTCACCGCGAGAGGTCGGAGAACGTCATGTCCGAAAAACCTTGGCAACAAGTGCTGGATTGGATGGCCGTCCTGTCGAACGGAGGAGCTCCGTTTTCTCTTCGCTTGGCAGTCGATGTCTTCGAGAGATCGATTGCTTCGGCTCGCCTTGAGACGCTATCGGAAGCGCTTGCGTTTCACTCAGTTGTCACGAAGACTGACAACTATTCCTACATCCAAGTCCACATGAGTTACCGGGTTGGAACCGATGGGTTCCTGACATGGGACGAGCATGGACAGATCTTATTCGTCGAGATGAATTTCAGAACTAGGTTCCCGTTTCGCTGGCTGTGGGAAGACGCTTTTGAATTTGACGACATCAAGGGCGATCTGCGCGAGAGGGCGTTCAAGCAAATTCGGAACACGTTGCTATTCACCGCGTGCGAGAACACTCGCCCTCTTTCTTCTTATCTGGGAAACTACGGCAAATCGAAAGCAATGGAGATGTACGACGAGATGCTCCCCGCGATGATCGATGAAGGTGTGTTTCCGTGTTTGCAAGATGCAAACCGTAACGAACGCTAGGTGTTCAATCGCAAACGTTAACGCGTACAAAGAATGGCAGCCAAGCCCAGATGGTCCGACTATGTCTTGTAGTCGCATTGACGTATCGATCGCGAGTCGGCGCAGCGCGTCGCCCCTCATCCCGCCTTCGGCACCCTTCTCCCCTTGTTCAAGGGGCGAAGGGTCCAGGTTGACGGGTGCGTGCCGGGAACGATTTTCAGAAAAATGGTTCCAATCGTTATGCTAAACAGTGAACGAAGTGGCGTCGGATTGCATCGTGCTCAGTCCGCGAG
>JBKCUI010000123.1:0-27774 GCA_046318495.1 Pirellula sp.
CCTTTGAGAAGCGAAGTAGCTTGCGTAGGATACCAAAGCTAAACCTGTCAGGATCATCACTATTGGACGCCAAGTTTCTATCCGACCACCTGAATCCTCCGTTCGATTACTCGATGCGTTCGCTGCAATCTGATCCGATGATGCTTCGTCGACAAGCGGATTCTTCATGAGTTTTATAACGAGAGTTATCTGACGGCTAAACATTGCGAGCAGCAACATGATTCCAAAGCCCCCGATCTGCGGCAGCATCATCCACAATCGAAAAAACCCCATGTAGAAACGTGACAAAATCGGGATGAATACGGGTAGGTAGTACAACGCTAGCCAAATCGCCAGCCATACCCCCCCGAGAATCAATAGTAATCGCAGTCCCGCGGAAGCCCTTTTCCAGCCCAGCTTATCTACAGTATCTGCATCTTGAATATTCGACGAATCGCTTAAGCGAAGTGATACCAGCCGCGTTGCAAGTTGCGCGAGCATGCCAGTAAACAACCAAGCTTGTGTGAATGGAACGACAGGTCGGTAACCGATGTTGATACCGGTGCCATTCAACCAAGAGGAAGGAAGATCACCTAGGTACACCACTGTAGGCCAAAGGTTGACCAACGTGGTAAACAACAGAAGAGCGATCCCCCAAGCGGTCGTTTTAGATCCCCGCGTTGCTGTTGCCGTCAATCCAACGCCGAGGATCAATAGGATTTGCAGGATTGGATAAGCCCACGTTTGAGCTTTAGACGAGAGACTCATCCAGGGAATCACATCCTTGTAGCCAGCAGCCATAAACTGGGGCAAGACGTTGACCAAGATTAGCAATCCTGCCATCAAGAGAATGGCGAAATACGACAGGACGATTCCACGTCGTTCCCACGGAATGTTTGTAGCTGCCATAGGTTACCCATTAACCTCCATCGAAAAGCTTCCGGTCGATCGAAAACAAAGCACTAGGAGGTCTTGGCTCATTATCTTTGGTATCAAGGCGCTGTTTCGGGAAGTTTCTGCGCCAATTGAATAAGCGTCTCTCTTTCGATGCCCGTCTCTCGAAGGGTGCCAGACACAGTGCAGGGAAGACCGACGCCAGGCACTAGAATAAGAGGGGGGTGGGTGGGGATGCCGGGGATGGTTTAGGCGTTAGGGCTTCTTGACGTCCTTGAAGATCTCGTCGAACTTCTTGAGCTTGGGGACGATGATGGCTTGGCAGTAGCCCTTCTTCGAATTGAGGTTGAAGTAGTTTTGGTGGTAGTCTTCGGCGGGATAGAACTTGGTCAGCGCCGTGATTTCAGTCGTGATCTTGCCATCAAAAACTTCTTTGTTGAGCTTCTCTTTATACTCCTCGGCGGTTTTGCGCTGCTCATCGCTTTCGTAGAAGATTGCCGATCGGTACTGCGTTCCCTCATCGTATCCTTGACGATTGAGGGTCGTGGGGTCGTGGGTCTTCCAATGGATCTCAAGCAGCTTCGCATACGAAACTTGTTCTGGATCGAATTCGACTTGGATGACCTCCGCGTGTCCGGTTTCGCCGGTACAAACCTGCTGATAAGTCGGGTTCTCCACGTTCCCGCCGGTGTAACCCGAGACAACGCTCTTCACTCCCTTCACCCTTTGAAACACGGCTTCGGTGCACCAGAAGCAGCCGCCGCCAAACGTTGCTTTTTCCAATTTGTTGTCCTCGTTCTTGTTGGTTGCTCCTGCGGGTAGCGATTTGGTTGCTCCGGAATCTTTGTTTCCGGGTTTTTGCGCTTGGCAAATCGGGAGCGCAAAGCTGCCCAAGAACGCAAAGAAACCTACACAGATCATTCCCATTCGAAAACGTGATGAGCTCTGCATGATAGGGTGGAACCGCCTCGTGGATACCATAGTGTGAAGGATGCCGTGATCCCGACGGGACCACGTGTTCGCCCTCCATTCTAGGCATTTGGAAACCGGCACCAAGATGCGACCCAAGGAATGGACCCGAGGAACGCTCCGGCACCCAAGCAATTCTCCGCGGCCCGGCAAACGTGCGTTACATCTCGCTCGAAACCATTTCCCCAAGCGATTTCCATCGATTCCTCCTTGCGTACACGTTAGAATCCAAGGACTCCCAGAGAATGGAACTCGGAGAATGGATCTCCCCCTTTCCAATCCTTTCCCTACCGCCTCCCCTGCGACGTCCTTTTGCAGGGAAACCTCTGCCATGCTGCCTTCTTTCACTCCCACTTCACGGCGTTCGGAGTATGCGTCTGCTACCCATTCGTGCGGGCATCGCAGGCAATTCCTGCAGTCGCTCGGCTGTGGTTTCGGAGGGGTGGCGCTCCATGCATTGACGTCGATGGCGGGTGATGCCCCTAGAAGCGTGGGTCAAGTCGATCCGTTGAACCCTTTCGCTCCACGAGTTCCCCATTTCGCCCCCAAAGCAAAATCGGTCATCTTCTTGTTCATGGTGGGTGGACCTTCGCAAGTCGACACGTTCGATTACAAGCCCGCACTGGACGAACTGGATGGCAAACCGGTCCCCCCTTCCATTCGCCAAGCCCTCGAAGCCACGCGGCATGCGAATGTGTTTCATGGCTGCGACGACAAGATCCTTAAGAGCCCCTTTGCATTTCGGCAGCACGGCCAATCGGGAACTTGGGTGAGCGAGTTGATGCCGAGAATCGCCGAGCATGTCGACGATTTGTGCTTCGTACACTCGATGCAAGCGGAATCGAACAACCACGCGCCCGCGAGTTACCAATTGCACACCGGTGACGTGCGAGCGGGAAAAGCGAGCCTCGGCTCGTGGGTGACCTATGGTCTGGGTACCGAGAATCAAGACTTGCCAGGCTACGTCGTGCTCTTCGATGCAGGTCCGCTCGGTGGTGCAGCCAATTACTCCAATGGATTCCTTCCACCCGCGTTTCAGCCAACGCGTTTTCGACACACCGGCCAGCCCGTGCAAGATTTGCTCCCTGTCGACGGCTGGTCCGAAGGCCGCCGCGATGGGCTGGACATACTACGCGCATTCAACGAGCAACACCGATCCCAACACTCAGGATTTCTGGAACTCGATGCGCGCATCGCCACCTACGAACTCGCCTACCGCATGCAAGCCGCAGCCTTGGACGTAGGGCGCGTCGACGATGAACCGGAACACGTGTACCGTTTGTATGGTGTCGACGACACCGAGACCCGCGCGCAAAGCTTCTCTCGCAAGTGCTTGCTTGCCCGCCGCCTTGTCGAACGCGGGGTGAGATTCGTTCAGATCTACGATATGCCTGACAAGGACGGATGGGACGCGCACGATCGTTTGCTTGAAAACCATCGTCCGCGAGCTCGATGGACCGACGCCGGAGTCGCCGGCTTGATCGCCGATCTCAAACAACGCGGACTCTTGGATTCCACGTTGGTGATCTGGGCCAGCGAGTTTGGACGCACTCCGATGCAGCAAGGCAAACTCGGTCGTCAACACAACGCTGCCGGATTCACGCTGTGGATGGCAGGAGGCGGCGTTCGGCCGGGCATACACTTGGGCGCTACCGACGAGATCGGTTTGATGGCGGTCGAACGTCCCGTCCAATTCCGCGATTTGCATGCCACGATCCTCACCCTCCTAGGCATCGACTTTGAGCGCCTAGCGTTCGAAGTAAGCGGTCGAGACGAGCGTATCACCGGGGTCGCTGGTTCCGCCAAGCCCATCCAGGAGATCCTGGGATGATCTGTGGACTCAGCCTGAAACGTGTGTTCGCAATCGCACTCATGGTTTTTTCGTTCGGGACGAATCTTGTCGCCACGCACTCGCCGTTGCACGCGCAATCGAGCCCTTCCTCGAAGGTCTTGATCAACACCGGCACCGCGACCTTTGACACCGAACGCATCGGTCCGGCGATCATCGATCCTCGCAATCCGATTCGCCAAGCCTTCGATGGAGAGCGATTGGACCTTTGGTCACTCCAACCCATCTCTCGACCGGATGCCCCGGAACTTATCGACTGCTCGCCCGAAATGGCGTCGACGTATCAGCACCCCATCGACCGATTTCTGATCGCCGATTGGCATCGTCAAGGGCAATCACCTTCACCACCTATGGAACGCCGCGCCTGGTTGCAACGCGTGCATTTGGACCTGACCGGACTCAAGCCCAGCTACGAAGATGTGCTCGCCTTTGAAGCCGACCCAACTCCCGATGCAGCCGAGCGTTGGATCGATCGCTTGCTCAGTTCCCCCGCATACGGCGAACACTGGGCGCGACTGTGGATGGATGTGGTGCGATACAGCGATAGCAATGGATTCGACTGGGATGAATTCCGCAAACCGGCGTGGCGCTACCGGGATTTCTTAGCGCGTGCCTTCAACCGCGACATGCCGTTCGATGAATTCATCACGCTGCAACTGGCCGGCGACGAGTTGGTAGACGGCAACCCGGATACCGCGTGGGAACAAGACGCACTCTTGGCCACCGGCTACTTGCGTATGGGCCCCTATGACAACGCTGCGAAGCTGTTCAATGAACAAGATCGCGCGCGTGTCGAAGTCTTGGCGGACTTGACCGAAACCACAGCCACCGCGTTCCTCGGATTGACGATGTCGTGCTGCCGGTGCCACGACCACAAAACAGACCCGTTGACCCATGCAGACCACTATCGATTGCGGGCTTTCTTTGCTGCGACGCACTTCGATGACACGCGATCGATCGATCTGCAAGCGGACTGGGAAGCTTGGAAACAACAGGACCAACACCTGTCCGCGCAAATCGCTGAACAGCAAGCGATCCTCGAAAAGCTGAAAACAAAATCCCAACCTGAATCCGATCCCAACACTCCAACCACAGAAAACAAACCCGCCAAGTCTGCAGCCCAAAAAGATGCTTGGAAAGAGCAACTCACGCCCGAAGAACAAATGGAAGTAATGCGTGCAGAAGCACGCATCGCCGAATTGGAAGCGCAACGCACTGCTCCGCAAGTCGCTTTGCTGATGACCGATCAACCAGACGACATCGATACGATCCACATCCTCGAGCAAGGGGATCATCGACAGCCAAAACAAACCGTTGAACCTGGGTATCCGTCGGTCCTCGATCCGAATCCTCCGGATTGGGTGACTCCACCGTGCGGTCGAACCACCGGGCGCCGATTAACCTTGGCTCGATGGATTGCGTCACCTTCGAATCCATGGACGGCAAGAGTCATCGCCAATCGCGTGTGGCAACAACTTTTTGGAGAAGGGCTCGTTCGCACACCTGGGGACTTCGGCATCTCTGGCGCTCCTCCCCAGCATCCAGAGCTGCTCGATCATCTCGCCCAAACGTTGATCGATTCGGGCTGGTCGCTCAAAGCGCTCCAGCGACACATCGCTACCTCGGCCGCCTATCGCATGCAAGCGATGCCCGAAACCATCCCAGGCGACACACTCCCGGGAAGCACCGCGATCGCTTACGCTTCTTCGCGCCGCACATTGCGCCGAATGAGTGCCGAGCAACTGCGAGATTCGGTTTTGCAAGTCACCGGGCGCCTGCAGCATCGCAACGGTGGCCCACCGGTCTGGCCCGAACTGAGTCCCGAGATTCTGCAAGCCAATCCCGCTGTACTCGATGACAACGAAACCAAGACCAAGGGCTGGTACCCATCCCCTCCTAGCGAGCAATCGGTCCGCAGTCTGTACTTGATTCAGAAACGCACGCTGCGACTCCCGTGGATGGAAACGTTCGATCTTCCAGAGAACACCGTCTCGTGCCCAAAACGAGAGACTTCCATCGTCGCGCCACAGTCCCTGTCGCTGCTGAACGCACCGTGGGTGGTGGAATCCGCCACCGAGTTGGCCGAGTCCAGCCCTTCGATCGAAGGGCTGTTTCGGGCGATTCTTCAGCGCGATCCGAGCCCGCAAGAAATCGCTTTGAGCAACGACTTTCTCAAGCGCCGCACGCTACGGGAATTGGCACTGGTGCTGCTGAACACCAACGAGTTTGCATTCATCCCCTAGTGCACATCGAATCGCGAGTGCAGCATTCGTGGTTGACCGCCGTTTCTGTGCTGGGTCCTTCCATGCTGGGGCAAACGAGCGGAACGTCCGCCAACCAGCGTGCCCCGTGCTTCTCGGATTGCCTAACTTCTCACGCTTGCAAGAAACGCGACAACGCAAAACCCCCAAACTGCCTGCACTCGCACACTTGAGGGGATCCGTTCAGGATTCTATTGAGGATAGACGATGAAGCATGGTATCGATCCTATACCGGGTACTGTTCTGCCAGGACAGTGCTGGCACTAGCGTCCTGGTAATCGTCTCGTTTTGTCACCAATTTAAGCGACCTTATGCTGAGCCTTCACGACCGACCTGCGTTGTGCCGAGCGGCGGCATTCCTCTTGGGATGCGGCTGGTGCTTGGCGCATGGCGCTGTTGTGAATGCACAACTCATCGAGGATGTACCGGCCGCTCGCATGCAGCCCCGCACGCTGGAACGCTCGCCTACCATCTATGAAGCCCCAGCGCATTCATCCAGCCCTTACCAACACAATCCAACCGACGGGGATGCATTCGAGGAGCCTGAGTTTGAGATCCCGGGTGTCATCAGCCTGGATGAGCTGAAAGACATCGACGGCCGAACGTCGGGATTCGTTCCGGAACTTACGACGCTGCCGAGGCGACCACGCTACAACATCTATCGTGAGCACGCGTCGATTTGGAGCTGGATGCCAGGGGATGGCAATCAATTCGGATGGACGGATTTCGAAACCACCCCGTACATCGGTCGGGATCAACGCTCGGGGATCACGACCTCGGTCGGATTGCATTTGCTTTCCGGTCCCATTTCGGTCGCTTTGCCTCCGAGGCTTTGGGACTTCGCCATCGGATACCAGCTCCGCGAGAGCCTCAGCGATTTCTTCAGTTATGACCTCGCTGCCAACGTCGGCGTCTACAGCGATTTTGAAGACAGCGCACGGGACGGTGTTCGTACGCTGGGACATGCGGTCGGGATGGTTCACGTCAATCCGACGCTCGACCTCGTGGCTGGCATCGATTACCTCGATCGGGATGACTACATGATGCTGCCAGTCATCGGGTATTCCTGGCACAGCGCGAACCATCCGAACTTTCAAGTCGACATGGTTTTTCCGCGGCCACGCGTCCAGCTCGCGCTCAACCCGACGAATCGCATCTACACAGCCGGATTGCTCGGTGGTGGGCAATGGGACATCGAGATGCCTGGCGAACAGAACAACGTCATGACCTATCGTGATTTCCGATGGCTCTTTGGGCACGAGCACCTCACCGACCAAGGGAACGTGACCGCGTTGGAGTTGGGTTGGGTCTTCGGACGCAAAGTGGAATTCCGTGACAACGGATTGCCCAATTACGATTTCAACGATGCATTCATCATTCGCTGGGTCAGCACTCGGTAGCGATGGCTTCTACACGCACGACGGGATTGCCAAACGTACTCCCGCCACCCAGATCTGTGAGTCGCTCGCTCGTGATGTCGTTGAGACTCTTTCCATCGGGAGCGAGCTTCGGCCACCACTGCCCAGGAGCAATGACGACTCCAGGACGCGAATCTTCGTTGACCAGCACCTTGCGTACGATGCTGCCGTTGCGACTGACGATGCGTGCTCGGGCTTGATGGACTATTCCAAATCGCTGTGCATCGCTCGGGTGCAAAATCACGTGTGGCTCGCCCCCTGCCAGTTTTAGAATGCTCTCGACGTTCCCCATGGTCGTGTTGACGATGACGGCTCCAGGGGGAGAGATGAGCCGAAGCGGAAACTCTTCGGTGGGCTGCTCTTCAAAGTGCAATTGCTCAGGAGCCGGAGCAAAACGAATCTTGCGATCGGAGAATTGGCTGCCATCCGCGTAGGGAAGGAACGGCTTGGGCAACGCCAACTTGATCGAGCGCTCGCGGATCAAGCGTTCCGCAGTGATGCCCTGCAACCAAGGATTCGGAGAACGCAGCAATTCCTCGACGAGCGCTTCGGTCTCCCAATCCAGAGTCGGAACGGACACCTTCATGCGCGTCGCCAGTCGCTGAAAGAACCAACGATTGCTGCGAGCCTCGCCTCGAGGCGGAACCACAGCGCGAGCAAACTGAAGGTAGTAATGGCCATAGGATGTGTACACATCGTCGTGTTCCAGAAACGTCGTGGCCGGCAAAAGAAAATCGGCGTAGTCAGCCGTATCGGTCTGGAAGTGCTCCAACACCACCGTAAACAAATCCTCGCGATTCAAGCCCGCCCGCACGCGCGACGAGTCTGGTGCGACGGCCGCCGGATTGCTGTTGAATACAACTAGCGCATGCACCGATGACGTGGCCGGATCCAGTTCGGATGCCAAGCAGTTCATGTTCACATGCCGTACACCCGACTGGATGCGATCTGCTCCGGTGAGTCGATCTTTGTTCAACTGGAATGCGCCGCTGGTGGAGATCGCCGCTCCTCCCCCGAGATGTCGCCAGGAACCGACCAGTGCAGGTAGCAGCGCAATGGCTCGGCAGGCATTTCCGCCCCCTTCATTGCGAGTCATGCCATAGCCGATCTTGATGAAGCTGTTCTTAGCAAGCACCAATTGCTCGACCATCCATCGCAATCGATCCAGAGGCACATCGCAGTACTCTGCCGCCCGCTGCAACGGCCACGCCTCGCACGCCGCTCGGTACGCGTCGAGTCCCGAAGCATGCTGCTGTAGGTACTCGCGATCCTCCCAACCGCGATGCAGTATCTCGCGGCCTATGGCAAGCGCCAATGCGGCATCGGTTCCGACTCGCAGTTGCCAGTGCTCATCGGCAAACCGCGACGTTTCATTGCGATAAGGATCGATGTGCAGAATGTGAGCACCGCGCCGACGCGCTTCTTTGAGCATCGGAGCCAAGTGCGAATTGCTTCGCAGGGCATTGATCCCCCACAGCACGATGAATCGACTATGGACGACGTCTTCTGGATCGGTCCCGAGTTTATTCGGACCGTAGTTCGCCTCCCAAGCCGCCCCGCCTGTGGTGGCGCAGATGGTTTGATCTAATTCTAAAGCCCCAAGATCGCGAAAGAACGCGCGCGGCGTGTCTCCTTGAAACACCCCCATCGTTCCGCCGTAATGGTATGGCAGCACCGACTGCGGACCGTATTTCTCCAACACCTGTTGCATTCGATCGGCGATGGCATCGATCACTTCGTCCCAACCGATCCGTTCGAATCGCCCCGAACCTTTCGGACCGATCCGCCGCATCGGATGCAACAACCGATCCGCTTTTTCTTGGCGCTCTGGATAACGCGCCGTTTTCACGCATGCGAACCCGCGCGTGATCGGATGGTCCGGGTCCCCATGCAGTTCGACCACGCGCGTACCATCCACGGCGATGTGCAAAGCGCATGCATCAGGACAATCCAACGCGCACACCGAAGGCAGTACCTTCAATCCATCCGGCCGCTCATTCATCCGCGCCCCGTCTCCCCTGCGAAACCCCTGTTCGATCTCCTCTATCCCGAGATGGTCACCCTCGAGACAATCCTACCGTTCGATAAGACTACCGTTCGAAGAGATTACCATACGATAGAATAACTCAAGTCGCTTCCATCCATTAGGTCTGTTCCTCGTCGGTTGCTTGCCGTTTGCCCAGAGTGTGAGAAAAACATGCGTTTTCAAGATCGAGTTGTCATCGTCAGCGGGGGCGCCCGCGGAATCGGAGCGGGATGCAGTCGCGTGTTCGCCGAACAGGGGGGCTTGGTCGCCATTCTCGACCGCGACGAAGCAGGGGCCCGAGCCATGGCCAGCGAACTGGGCCCCAAACACCTTGCGATCGCTTGCGATGTGGCCGTCGAATCCGACATCCGCCGAGCGGTCGATCAAACCATCGCCCACTTCGGACGGCTCGATTGCGTCATCAACAACGCTGGCATCCATCCTCCCGATACGCCTCTGGAAAGCATGAGCCCCACCGTAGCGATGCAAGTCCTCAACATCAACTTCCTGAGCACCTACACGTTGTGCTACTACGCGCTGCGGCATTTGCGGCAGACACGCGGCACCATCATCAACATCAGCTCCATGACCGCCGTCCTCGGGCAACGCAACTCCACCGCCTATGCTGCTAGCAAGGGCGCCCAACTGTCGTTTACCAAATCGCTGGCTCTCGAATGCGCCGAACACGGTGTGCGCGTCAACGCGATCTTGCCAAGCAACGTCGACACCCCATTGATGCGGCAGTGGGCAGCCACGCTGCCGGATCCCGAAGCCGCCTTGACGCGTATCGCCGCTCTCCAGCCTTTGGGTCGCATGGCGGACATCCTCGAAATGGGGCGCGTTTGTCTCTTTCTCGCCACCGAAGACAGCAGTTTCATCACTGGTCAAGGCCTTCACGTCGACGGTGGAGCAAGCTTGGACTATTGAGCTATCGCCACCTCCAAGCAACATCGCTGGCCAAGCAGCAGCGCCCGCCAAGTAGCATTGCCGACTTCTTGTGTCCCGAACCATGCAATCCCTCTCAGCGTTCGATCTCTGCACCGAGTACGACTACGTCATCCTGGGCAGCGGTGCCGCTGGCGCGACGCTCGCAAGCGTACTCGCGAGTGCATCGATGCGCGTGCTGGTGATCGAAGCCGGGCCAGCCGCGCGCTCGCGCAATCTCAAACTCCCTTGTCGCTACCCTCACGCTTTCGGATCGCGATGGGATTGGTGCCATCGCACGGCCCCTCAAGCGGGCTTGGCGTCTCGAAGAATCCCGCTGCCATCCGGAAGAATGCTGGGTGGCTCGACCGGCATCAACGCCATGATCTTCGTAGAACCGGCATTGGATCTCTGGGACGACTGGGCTGGAGTCGCTGGAGATCGTTGGTCCCGCAGCGCCGTCGTACCGTGTTTCGAGCGGTTTCGCCGATGGCTCCACTCCGCCACGGCCATCGATTCAAACCCCTCGCTTCCAGATTCCGATCGAAAAGCATGCCTGCCATCCACACCGCCTCTAAGCCCTTGGATGGAGGCGATGTTTCAGAATGCTCAGAGCCTTGGCTGGACCGCCTCGCAACTCGCCCAAACGGAACCGGAGTCCGACGGGTTTGCACGTGTGACCCCCGGAATCGATCGATACCAAAGGATGCAACGGCACGGACGTCGCATCTCCGCTTGGGAAATCGCATCCCGGCTTCACGACCAATCCCGAGACAAGATCCCAACCCTCCACACGCTCACTCATGCAACCGCGCAGCGAGTGCTCTTCGATCGGCAAACCGCCATCGGTGTCGAAGCACAGCGCGACGACGGCGAGATCGTTCGGGTCCACGCGAAGCGCGGAGTCCTGGTCTGCGCAGGATCGTTGAACTCTCCTCAGATTTTGCTCCGCAGCGGGATCGGTCCTCGCGAATGGCTGAAGCGGCTCCGCATCGAATGCGAACACGAAGCCCCTCATTTGGGCCTCAACCTGCAAGATCACCTCGTGTTCCCCATCGTCTATCAAAGCGCGTTGCCGATGACTCCGAATGGAGGCGCCATCCACGGTCGTTTGCGGCGAGAAGATCGTTTGCAATATCTTCAACATCGAAACGGACCTCTAGCTTCCAATCTGGCGGAACTCGGCGCTTTTATGGATTGCCGGCAACCACCATCGCCCGATATGCAATCGCCCCCCAATCAAGCGACCGCATCGGCAAACTTCCAATGGCACATCACGCCGACCCACTACCTGGATTACCCTCATGGCAAATCCGATGTTGGCTGCATCAGCATTGGGATCACGCACATGCGGCCGCGCAGTCGAGGGCGGATGGTCCCCGACTTGGAGCATGCCAACGGCCATTCAGCATCGCTAGCTTGGCACATCGATCCCAGCTATCTCCAGGCTTCTGAAGAAATCGATGCCTGGATTCAGGCGATTGATTGGACGCGGAATTGCTTCGAGGACGCAGCGTGGCGAAGCGTCCTGGGTGGCGAGATTCTGCCGGGGAGCAAGCGTGCCAATGCCGATGCACTCGAGTTGGCATTACGACGCTTGGCAACGACGCTGTATCACTATTCCTGCACCTGTTCGATGGGGACAGCAAACGATGCGACGCTCGATCCGACGATGCGCGTGCGTGGTGTCGATCGATTGTGGGTCTGCGATGCATCGTCCATGCCGGTGATGCCGAGCTGCAATCCCCAAGCTTCCATCATGATGATGGCCCATCGCTTGGCCAGTGCATTGCTCGACGAAACACCGTAAGCACATCCTCTAGCGCACGCGGCTGATCGAGGCACCCTGCGCCCTCGAGTCGTGCGCTGCGACCAGCCGATCTCCTACGCGTTGGATGCCCTGCGCGACCGCTTGGCTCCCGACGGTCTTGACGACGTGGCCCATCGCTTCCAAGTCTTGTCGGTTTGCCAATGTGATCTCAAGCGGCGTCCCTTTGCCGATCGCATCTTCCACCACGAGTTGGTCGGGTCGCCATTGATGATGCAGCCTTGGAGCATCGATGGCCGTCTGAATGGGTTGTTGCAGGTCGAGAACGCGGATCAACGTTTGAAGCGTGGCATTGATGATCCGTGGACCGCCTGCTGCGCCGCACGTCATCACAGGCTGCCCTGCCATATCGAGGACGAGTGTCGGGCTCATGCTCGATAGGGGGCGTTTACGCGGCCCGACTGCGTTGGCTTGCGATCCGACAAGCCCGAATGCATTGGGGATTCCAGGGGCGATCGAGAAGTCGTCCATTTCGTTGTTGAGCATCACTCCGGTGCCAGGCACCGTAACCTTGCTCCCCCAAGACGTGTTGACGGTATTGGTCATCGCGACCCAATTGCCGGCATGGTCCGCCGTCGTTAGATGCGTCGTGTGCTTGCCATCCGTGCCATCGGTCGGCATCGGATCGACGATGCGTCCGTCGATTCGACGTCCAGGAGGCGTGCCATACTCGATGCCTGGACTCGCTTTGGATTCTTGAAAGTCTTTCATGCGTTCGCGATTGTATGCGACATCCAGCAGTCCACTCGGGACCTCGACGAAATCGCTATCGCCGAGCCAAAAAGCTCGATCGGCAAAGGCTCGTTTCATCACTTCCGCCAGCAGATGGCAATAGAGCGATCGCTGCTCGCGATACCATTGGGCGACCGGATAAGGTTCCAGCATGGTCAACATCTGGGCGATGTGCATCCCTCCGGAACTCGGGGGAGGAAAGCCCAACACACGGTACCCGCGGTACGCGGTCTCGATCGGCGTGCGGTGCACCGCTGTGTACTGACGAAAGTCATCGAGCGTCAGGATCCCACCCAAATGCGCCAAGGACTCGCAACACGCCTGCGCGAATGCACCTTCGTAGAACCAGCGCGGTCCTTCCTCCGAGATCGCCGTCAGCGTTTTGGCCAGGTCTTTTTGAAGAAGTGTTTCCCCTTCGCGAATCGGGGTGCCGTCGGCGTGCAAGTAGATCGCACGCGAGGCGGGAAAGCGGGCCAAGTTTTGGGCCTCGGACGCAACGGTTCGAGCGACCGAGCGCGATGCGGGATGGCCCGAGTCGGCATGCCGGATCGCCCACGCAAAAAGCTGCTTCCAAGGCAATTTGCCATGGGCGGTGTGCAACGCGTGCATGGCAGCGATTTGGCCGGGGACTCCGGAAGCCAGCGGTCCGGTTTGGCTGAGCGTCGGATCGGCCACTCCCTGGCGCACAAACATCTCGGCATGCGCGGCGGCACCCGCAGTTTCTCGCCCATCGATTGCAACGATCTGCCCATTGCCGACGCGCGCCAAGATCAAACATCCGCCGCCGATTCCCGAGTTGTGTCCGTCGACCACGCCCAACACCAAAGCACATGCGATGGCGGCATCGATCGCATTGCCCCCAGCCGCCATGGCTTCGATGGCGGCTTGCGTCGCAAGGGGGTGGACGGCTGCGGCCGCAATGCTCTGCACGCCGCGTTCTTGCGCCAGACTCGTTCGATGCATCGAAGTCGCCCAACCCGCAGCGGCCATGCCACCGATCATGAAGGTTCGTCTGTGCATCACGTTGTAGGATCCGATACAGTCGAAGGGACAGGAAGCTGAGTGCAGGTAGAGCTGCGTTCTAGGGCTGCAGTATGGAACAGCCCATAGACGAACGCAAGCCGAGGACATGGATGCATGCAACCGGTTGCGACATGCGTCGGATACGGCCCACTCGATCGGCGAGCAAGGCCCATCGCAACGCCCCCCGGAAACCTCGCAGAGGCCGTCCATGCGAGGAATTGCAGAGGATTCATGCTGCGAATGCGGGCAAGAAACCTTTCGATCGGCGCAAGCTGGGACTATAACTCAAACGCATGAGTCCAGGAGAGCGCGCTGCACAGTCGATTCGCGAAGAAGCCACGTCGATCAAGGCGGGGAATGTGCATCCGCATGCCGCGTTTCAGGACATGGATTGGAGCGATTTCATGGCGGCTGCTACGGCCATCGGAATCGCATTGGATGCCAAAGTGCAGGCGTCGCTTGGGGAAGCGGTGTTCGCCTGCACGCAAGCCATGCTCGATGCCGTTAAGGTCAACACCAGCCTGGGTACCATCCTGCTGTTGGTACCGCTGGCCCAACTGGATCCGAGGGCGAATTGGACGCGGGCCACTGCGCAACAACACGTTGAAGATCTCTTGCGGCGCACGACTCCCGAAGACGCAACCGCTATCTATGCATCGATCCGCTTGGTTCAGCCCGGGGGGCTCGGGAGCAGTCCATCGCGCGATGTCCACGACACACCCCCCGCATCGATCCTAGAAGCGATGCAGATCGCCGCCGAATGGGACGATGTGGCTTGGCAGTACGTTACCCGCTTCGAACATGTCTTTGCGCTCGCCGACCAAATCGATGCGGCATGTCATGCCGGTTGGAACCTGGGCGATGCGGTGCGCAAAACGCAAGCCGAGTTCCTCGCGACCCGGCTCGATAGCCTCGTGGTACGAAAACACGGGCGCAAGCTAGGACAACTGGTAATGGCTCGCGCTCAGGAAGTGCTCGCAGCAGGACCTTATGCGTCACCGGCATACGAAGCGGCATGGGCTGATTGGGATGATTGGTTGCGGGACCCGAAGCAGCGCAAGAACCCCGGGACCACGGCAGACTTGATCGCTGCAGCTTTGTTCGTTCGGCAGACATCATGGTTCTAGATCCCGTTCCCACCAGCGAACAGCTTCGCGCCCTGCGGCCTGCCAAACCGGACCGGGACCCGTATCGGCATCAAGGCTGGGTCGTCGACACCGAACCCGATGGTCTCGGCGGTACCGCGCAGGCGATCACGCTCTTCTTGACCGGTTCGGAATGCCGGTTCACTTGTTCGATGTGCGATCTATGGCAATACACCCTGCATGGGGAAACCCCAGAGGGCAGCCTGCCAGTGCAGATCCAAAATGCATTATCCGAATGTCGCCCGACGCTTCCCCAAGCCCTTGGCCAGCAGCGGTGGCTCAAGCTGTACAACGCGGCCAATTTCTTTGACCGACGTAACGTTCCACCGAGCGATCTGCCCAGTATCGCGCAGTTATGCTTGGGAATGGACCGCGTGATCGTGGAGAACCACGCAGCCCTGTTCGCCTCGCGCGAAGTGCGAGAGAGCACCCTCGCCTTTGCGGACTCCCTCGACGGACAGCTCGAAATCGCCATGGGCCTCGAAACGATCGATGCCGGTGCGATGTCTCAATTGAATAAACGCATGACCTGCGAGCAGTTTGAGAGCGCCTGCGAGTTCTTGCGTCGCCACGGCATTGCGATCCGTGCCTTTGTGCTTTTGCAGCCCCCTGGGATTCCTCCCGAATCGGCGGTCGATGCGTGCGTTCAAGCCTGTATTGCGGCATGGTCTTGGGGAGTCGAGACATGCTGCATCATTCCGACGCGTCCAGGCCGAGGCTGGCTCCAGACGCAACAATCGCAACGACTTTGGCAGCCTCCGAACGCCGCCCAGATGGAAATAGCGATCGATGCTGCGATCGATTGGCTGAAGGATCACCGCTCCCGCTCCAGTCTTACGGCGGGTGAACGGCATCCGATCGTCCTATCGGACCTTTGGGATTGGGAAGGGGTGGTTGGAACGTGCAATGTCTGTCGCGAGGCGCGCCGCAATCGACTTCACGCGATCCATCTGCAACAATCACCCATCGCTCCGTGGAATTGTCCTACCTGCATACATCATTGAGAGCCTTCATGTTGGATTGCTTGCGCATCGCTCTGGCCCTGTTGCCGCTGGGGATCTACTTTCTGTTGGTGGCATGGCTGCTAGCTCGCAAAGAGCCAACGCTTCTAAATTCCACGCAAGACACCTTGCTGCTCGGGATGGGATGCGTCGGCTTGGCGATCATCGGACCGATGGAACTGTTCTTTCCTAACGCTGCCTATTCGGTCCTGGGTGAATGGACATGGTGTTTTCTGCTCGGGCTATATTTTTTCATCGTTCTGTTCGTGTCGCTGAATCGCAAACCGAATTGGACACTCTATGGAATGGACATCGAATCGAGTCGCGCCCTCTTGAATCAAGCTATGGACGATGAGGGGATCGAGTACCAGTGGATGGATCGCGTACTGCGGGTGCCTTCGTTAGGCCTCGTTGCGATGCTGGAGCCGGCGAATGTCGCGGGCAATGTCACCTATCTGTCGGCCAGCGGTTGGAAGCAAGACATCCTGGGGTGGCATCGATTGGAAAAGCTGGTGTTGCAGCCCAAGCATTGGAAGTCCATGGCGAGGTTCCCAAATCGATCGGGAAACTGGGCGTTGTGGGCAAGCATGGGAGCGATATGCATCGCTGCTTCCTTTATCCTCACGATCGCAGATATGGAGCGACTGCAGAGCACCGTGGCTTGGTGGTTGTCGGAGTAAGGCACAGCATCGATGCGGCCGATGCCAGCGGTAACGCCCGATCCGCATGCGTCCGCGAGCGAGTTGCATAGCGAGGGTTTCAGCGCGTGTCGCTGCGCAGCAGAACGCTCATCCCAAAGACTTCTTCGAACAACTCTCCGGACTGACGCACGGTGAGCTGTTCGAGGGATACATCTTCGACGCCATGGGTCAAGATGACCAAGCGTTCGTCTTCGCGCCGGCAGCGGATGTTGCTGATGCGTTGGCTGCGGGATTCATCGAGCGCGATGGCCAATCGCAAAATCGCCGCTAGCTTCGCGACAGCGACGCGATCGTTGCGATCCAGCGTCGAATAGCCTTCATGATCGGGCTGCGGCGACGAACGGCGATGGTAACGCACGACCAGCGCGACCAGCAACTGATCGCGATCGGACAGGCCGAACAACTCGCTGTTGCGAATGATGTACATCGCGTGTTTATGGTGCGACCGAGCGTTCAAAAACATCCCGATTTCGTGGAGAATCGCGGCCAGGTATAGAATCAACTCCATTCTCTGATCGAGTTGGTGTTCTTCGAACAAATCCGAGAACAGCTTGCGAGAGAGCGTCGCCACATGCCGGGCATGAGCTTCATCGAAAGCCATTTTGCGCCCCAGATTGATGGCCGAGCGAATGATCTGATTGCGGAACTCGGCGGTCCAAGCATCCTTGACCGCCATCTCGGTCAACAATCCGTCGCGCAGATTGGTGTCCGCCACATACATCATTTCGCAGTTGAATTCTTTGGCCAACAGCGCATAGCTCATCAAGGCGGGCCAAAGGGTTTCGGTATCCGAAAAGCTCATCGCATAACGATGAACGATTTCTTCCTCCTTGAGTTGCCCAACGTGCCGGGCGAACTCGAGCAACGCCTCGGTCGGCAATCGGTGCAGCGAATCTTCTGAATCCAGTCCGATGATATTCTTGACGGCCAGACGCACATCCCCGCCGATGGCGACCATGTGGATATCCTGTCCAGCGTCGACGTGCTCAAAGATCTGATGGACGATGCGACGGATCTGCGTTTCGATGATCGCCCGTTGCTTGGCATGGGACGTCTTAAACTTGTCGACTTGCTCGAGCATCCGCAACGAACCCAAGCGGTACGTATTGGAAAACAGGACGTTGCCCCCTCGAACAACCAGGATTTCCGTGCTGCCGCTGCCGACCTCAACCACGATGGTCTTGACCGCTGCCAAGAGGGGGTTGGATTGCAGCAACGGTTGGATCCCCATGTAGGTGATCCGATTCACCTCGGCCTCGTCAAGCGATTCGACTTCCAATCCCGTAGCGATGTACATGCGATCGATGAAGGCCAAGCGATTGGTCGCTTCGCGCACGGCGCTGGTTGCGACCACGCGAAGTTGTTCGCTGCGCGTGATCCCGTACTCCTGCATCAATCGACGGTAACTTTTGAGCACGCGTGCGCATTCTTCGATGCTGCGACGGCTGATGCGTTGCGACGTGAAGGTGTCTTTGCCCAGCGAGACCGCTTGGGAGACTTCCTCAAGCGTCCGCACACTCCCTATCGCATCGATCTCGGCAATGGCCATGCGAACGCTGGTCGAGCCGATATCGACCACGGCGACCGTACGCGTGCTGTTGGTGCTCGTGGTGGCGTTGGGGCGATTGAGTGGAGCGGAGGACATAGTTGTTTCGCGGGAAATAGGGAGGCTCGATCATAACCTCAACAGGCGTGTGATCCCAGCGGAATTAGCGAGGCCTTCACAGCCAAAAACGACGGTAGATGGAATCCAGGAGAGTCCGGGTCCAAACCGAGCACCGCATCCATCGGCCACAGGGAATACGAAGTTTTGCCGTGGCACCGACTCGAGGATCCTTCAGCGGACCGTCGGGATTGACTCGCACGTCCAAACTAGGTCCCACGGTTTCATGACGAAAGGCGCGATCGAGTTGGACCAGCGTCCCGCGAATCGTGGTTCGCGGCGCCGAGGCCAGGATCATTTCCACGGGGATCGATTCCCCTTGTTCTTGCGACCGGGCGAACGCTTGGGTGATGTAGCCCGACTCCCAATCCAGGACATGCCCTTCGACTTGCCAATCCGCCTGCGTCCCGACGATCCTGGCCAGCAGCTCCCCGCGTCGCACCGGACGGTCCTGAGACTCCTGCCATTGCGGATCGGCAACGACGACGCCGGAGATCGCGGCTCGCAGCGTCAGCCGCGACTCTTCTTCGCCCAGCCAGCGCAACTGCGATTCCAAGCTCTCTTTTTTCTTCTTCAACTCTTCCAATTCACCTGCCATTCGGGACGCGAGGACGGCGGCGCTCTCCTCGCGATTGGAGATCTGGTTGGCAGCAGCTTCCAACCCAATTCGCTTTTCTTCGACGACGCGCAACTCCGATTCGAACTGCAATCGCTGCAATCGCATTTCCGGCGAATTGATCCGGATCATCGTCTCGCCTTCGCGCAACTCCGCGCCGTCCCTCACTAGGAACGCATCGACGTACCCATCGCACGGCGCAAAGACAAAACGTTGCACCGTCGGCTGCAGCGCACCGTCAACCTCGATCCACATCTCGATCGGCATCAACATCCAACCCGCAAAAATTCCGAATGCAGCCCAACGCCACCAACGGCTCCAACCGATGGCTCGCGCGCGGCCGTGGGGCTTTTGCAGCAGGACTTCACATGCATCCTTGATCCAGGGCGTCGATGCATCCAATACGGCGGATTGCGCCTTGGCTCTCGCTTCAGTCGCCCACTCCACGATCAACAACCCCATCATGGATGCGGGCTCGATCGTTTCGGCGGCGTTCGCAGACTGCCCCGTAGACTGCCCCGTAGACTCAGGAGCCATCGCCCCGGCCAGTCCATGTTGGCCCGGTTGGGTTCTTTGGCCATGGGTCAATGGTATCGCGATGGTCGTCGCCACCGCATGCTTGGTCGAATGCTCGAAAAGCAAACGATTTCGATCTTCATTCGACGACGACGAACCCAGAGCCTGAGCCAAATCGCGCCAATCGTTGAGCAGTTCCGAATGGGTCGGCAGAGCCGCCCCTCCGCTTACGGCCGCTTCTTGTGTTACACTTCCAGCGTGGCATTGCATCAGCACGATGCGGTCGGCGTCCACCAAACAACGAAAGCCTTCCACGAGAGTCGACAACGCCGCCGTCGGAGAAGGACTGCTATAGCACCTCTTGAGCAACGCTCGCAACGGAACCGACAGCGGTGGGGATGCCCGTTCTTGGGCCGGTGGACTAAAGGTCGTGTTCTGCATTTGCGGTCCTTGCTCTCCAACCTCATTCCACCGACGCGAAACGGCATGGAATCAATCCGTCATGAAGCAAGGTGGGCAATGCCCCTTGGTTGCGTCACTGCGCGTTTCGAACCGCTCGATGGCCATCGGATCGATGTCGAGAAGTATATCGATAGGCACACTCGCCGTGAATCTCGAGTCCTTCTCCTCACGCACCAAAGCCGGTCCGTCACGCAGTGCAGATCCATCCTGCCTTCTGTCCTGCTGCACCCCAACGGCTTACGTGAATTCCACACTCATAGATGCTGGCATTGCGAGTCCAGACGCGCCGGGGATGCGTTCAAAAACCCCTCAAAACCCCGCGTTTGCTATCGCTTTGTGGTTTTTCAAATCCACCTAGACCACCCATCTAAACACGGCGATTCAAGACGCATTCCAAAGTTCGAACCTTTCGTCGATGCGGGCTGCGAATTCCTGAATCGTCGGACGTTCCTGAACCGAATAATGCAATGAATGTAATGAATGCAGGGATTATGCCTGCATTGATGTCCACCAGCGATTCCTAGGAGAAGCGTATGCGACGAAAGCAATGGGTAGCATTGTCGCTCGCGCTTGCAAATCTCTTAGTGCCCGGCTGCGCAACGCATCGCGAGAGCAAACCGATTCGCTCGGTCGATTGCAAACCCACTTCCGTCGAACCGACCGTCGGCGAGTCGCAACTCCGATTGTCTCAGCCTTCCTACGAAGTCTGTTGCCCACCCGAAGTGGATGTCGGACTGTCGCCATTGGCGATCGATTTGTCTCAGCTCAAGCCTGAAGACTTTCAATCGATCACGCTCCAAGACTCGATTCAATTGGCGCTGGCCAACTCGCGCGTGATGCGAGACATCGGCGGCGCCGTATTGCGGTCCCCGGCATCCATCACCAGCGTCAACGATCCTGCCATCGTCTTTTCCGATCCGCGCTTTGGCGAAGAAGCTGCATTGTCGGAATTCGATGCCGTGCTGACGAGTTCCGCGTTCTTTGAAAAGAACGACCGCCGCCTGAACAACCGATTCTTCGGCAACCAAGGCTTGTTCGATCAGGATCTGCAAAACTACGGGCTTGCGGTTGCCAAACGATCGGCGACCGGTGCTCGCTTTATCGTTCGCAAGAACGCGATCTATGATTCCAACAACCAGCTTTCCAACGCCATCGGCCGCAGTTCCTGGGAAGACATCATGGAGACGGAATTCCGTCAACCGTTGATGCAAGGTGCCGGCACGCGATTCAATCGCATCGCCGGTCCTGGTGCTCAGCCAGGCCAGATCAACGGCGTGCTCATCGCGCGCATCCGCACCGACATCAGCCTCGCGGAATTCAACCGAGCCGTCCGCGACTTGATCGCCGACGTGGAAAACGCGTATTGGGATTTGTACTACAGCTACCGCGATCTCGAAGCCAAAATCGATGCGCGCGATATCGCCTTGCTGACCGCAAAGAAGCTTTCTTCACAGACTGCTACCCAAGGCGTCGCGGATGCAGCCCAAGCCAAAGAACAGTACTACCGCTTTGAATCCGAAGTCATCGACGCGATTCACGGTCGCGTCATCGACGGCACCCGCACCTACAACGGCAGCGCCGGTGGCAGTTTCCGAAGCACCGGTGGATTGCGCGTGGCAGAACGGCGATTGCGACTGCTGCTCGGGCTCCAAATCAGCGATGGACGGTTGATCCGCCCCAGCGAGGAGCCGACGCAAGCTCCCATCACGTGCGATTGGTACTTCTCGAGTTCTGAAGCCATCGCCAGCCGCGAAGAAATCCGTCGGCAAAAGTGGATTGTCAAGCAAAAGGAAATGGAACTGATCGCCAACCGCAACTTCCTCATGCCGCAACTCGATGTCGTCGGCCGATATCGGTTCCGCGGCTTTGGCAAGGACTACCTCGCGTACGACGACAAGTCCAACGCGGTCGGCAACCTGCTCAGCGGCGACTACCAAGAATGGCAAGCCGGCGTGGAGTACGCGATGCCGATCGGGTTCCGCAAAGCCCATGCTGCCGTACGCCAATCGCAACTGCTCCTCAATCGCGAAATGGATATCCTCCGCGAACAAGAACGCATCGCGCTGTATGGCTTGAGCAACGCCATGAACGAAATGCAGCGTTCTTACGACACGATGCAGCTGCAAGAAAAACGGCTCGAAGAGATCCTGCTGCAGTTGCAGAGCTTGCAAGCCCGCTGGGAATCCGGCCAGGATCCAGCCCTCGACGTGCTCCTGGAAACGCACCGAAGACTGCTCGATGCTCGGATCCGATATCATCAAACCCGCATCGAATATGCACTCGCCATCCGCAACGTGCACTACGAAAAAGGTTCACTCCTCGAGTACTGCAACGTCACGCTTAGCGAAGGCATGTCCGATCCCAAGGCCTACCAGGACGCAGCCGTACGGGCAGCCAATCGCGGCAACCCTTGGTAAGTTATGGCACGTCGCAAACGCGACGCCGTCTAAAGAATCGGCGATGGTCGCTCTAAGACCACCGCTTCGGTCCCCTCGACCGAAAACACAGACCCTGGCGCGAAATGACTCCGGCGGACCATGGCAAGCCCCTTGGTCTCGCCTGCATCGGAGGTCGCCAACGACGTGATGACGGCGATCTCTTTGCCATCCACAGCGACCGAGCAGGGCAGGGGGATCGGAACGGAACGTTCCAAACGAATCGGCACCAGCTTCTTTTGCACTTGCCCGAGCGCATCGAGCCGAGCCACGGTCTCCTGCCCGAGATAGCAGCCTTTCTTGAAGGAAATGGCTCGGTCGTCGATCGCGAGTTCCTGGGGCAAATTGCGTTCGTCGCAATCGATCCCCGCCCAGGGCCAAAAGGCTTCGATGCGTTCGAACTCCCAACCCGTTCTCGCCGCGGTATCGCTCGGTACACACTCGGTGCGCAACCGCATTGCGAACGCATTCGAACTGGCATCGGTGGAGTACGAAACCAAAACCAACGTGGCCCCTTCAGGCAACCACGGAACGTGTATCGCCACGACGCTCCCGTCGGCGGACCAACGGCATCGCGAATGCCCATCGGCGGACGACGCAGGTTCGGTCACCACAGCCATCAACGAAGGCAACAAGGATGAGGAGGCTGGAATCAGACTCGCATCCCAATCGTGCGAGGCGACGGCCACGGCGGCATCTTCCCGAATGATGTAACGGTCGATGTGCGGTGCGAGCTTGTCCCCATGGCCGGGAGCCGTCACGAACCAAGTCGCTTCCGGCAATGCGGCTAACACGCCATGGCTGAGCGTTCGGCCTTTGACATCCAACAGAAACGACTCGGCGACCGCCCCCGGAGTCAAGCTACGAAGGTCTTGCGTGCAGAGGTTGTTGAGGATCTTGTTGCGATCCTGCCCTGACAGCGCGATCACGGTCAAACGGCCAATCGCATACCCGGTCTGCATGGTGCATCCACTTCGCGTTTCTCGGCGGCATTGCAGCCCGTCTCCCCATTGCCAAGGAGTGGCTGGATGCCGCGTTGATTGCGGTGCTAAACGTTGAAGAGAAAGTGGCAGATATCGCCGTCTTGCATGACGTAGGTTTTGCCTTCGGTCCGCATACGACCGTTGGCGCGAATCTCTTTTTCGCTGCCGAACTCCTCGAGATCTTTCAAGGCATACGTTTCGCAGCGGATAAAGCCCCGTTCAAAGTCGGTGTGGATCACACCGGCGGCTTGAGGCGCCGTCGCGCCCACCGGAACGGTCCACGCTCGAACCTCTTTCTCGCCTGCAGTGAAGTAGCTTTGCAGACCGAGCGTGCTGTAGGCTTCCCGCGCGACGACTTGCAACGCGGGTTCTTCGAGCCCCACGGCTGCCAACATCTCGCTCCGATCGGGTTCGTCGAGTTCGGCGATTTCGGCTTCGAGCTTGGCGCACACGGGAACGACTCGCGCGCCGCTCTTGGCCGCGAGTTCTCGCACCTTGGTTACCAATGGGCCTTTGCCCTCCAGATCGGTTTCATCCACGTTGGCGATATACAAAATCGGTTTGGCCGTCATCAGCCCAAAACTGGAGATGGCTTTGGCCTCGGCTTCTTCGAGTTGCAGCAACCTTAGGGGCAACTCGCGGTTCAGATGCTCCATGCATTTTTGAATGGCCGAGACTCGCAGCTTGGCTTCTTTGTCGCCGGTCCGCGCCGCGCGTTCCGCTTTGGGCAATGCGACTTCGAGGCTCTGGATGTCCGAGAACATCAACTCCATTTCGATCGTTTCCATGTCGGCGATCGGATTGACCGAACCGGCGACGTGGATCACGTCGGGATCTTCAAAGCATCGCACCACTTGTAGGATCGCATCGACCTCGCGAATGTGGCTGAGGAATTTGTTCCCCAAGCCTTGCCCTTCGCTGGCCCCTTTCACGATCCCCGCGATGTCGACGAGTTTGAACATCGCCGGAATGATCTTTTGCGTCTTGATGAAGGAACTGATCTTTTCCAAACGTTTGTCTGGGATGCTGACGATCCCTTCGTTGGGTTCGATCGTGCAAAACGGGTAGTTCGCGGCCTGTGCCCCTTGCGACCCCGTGAGCGCATTGAACAGCGTGCTCTTGCCTACGTTGGGCAAACCGACGATTCCGGCTTCCATGGAGTTGTCTTAACCTTTCGCTCGTGATTTAGCGTGTGTGCCTAGCTTTCGTGCCGCAACAGTGGAAACAGAATGACATCGCGAATGCTTCGAGAATTCGTCAACAGCATCACCAATCGATCGATGCCGATGCCCAATCCCCCCGCCGGCGGCATGCCGTAGCGAAGTGCCTTGATGAAGTCGGTATCCATCTTGGCCATCGAATCCTCTTCGGCCATTCCGCTCAGTTGCGTCGTAAAGAGTTGTTCTTGCAGGATGGGATCGTTGAGTTCGGTGTAGGCGTTGGCCAATTCCATGCCGTGGATGAACAGCTCAAAGCGTTCGGCAATGTCCGGGTTGGTGGCACTGCGTTTGGTGAGCGGGCACAAGCTCGCGGGGTAATCGGTGACAAAGATCGGGCCGATGAGCGCGTCTTCGACCTTCTCTTCGAAGACTTCGCTGACCACCACATCGGGGTGCTTGCCATCGGTCTGCAAGCCGATCTTCTTGGCGAGCTTTACGATCCCTTCGTGGTCGGTGATCTTGAGGCCGGTATGTTCTTCAAAGAGCTCCGAGTAGGTGCGGCGCTGGAAGGGTGGCGTGAAGTCGATCGGCAAATCGCCCCACATGAGTTGGTAGCCTTGCCCGGTGGCTTGGATGGCTTCCACGATGATCTGCTGGGTCAGGTCCATCATGACGCGGTAATCGGCATATGCCCAATACAGCTCGATCATGGTGAACTCGGGATTGTGCTTGGGGCTGATCCCTTCGTTGCGATAGACGCGCCCGATTTCGTAGACCCGTTCGATTCCCCCGACCATTAATCGCTTGAGGTGCAACTCCAGCGCGATCCGCAGGAACAGTTTCATGTCCAGCGCGTTGTGGTGGGTCAAGAACGGCTTTGCAGCCGCGCCGCCAGCGACGGTGTGCAATGTCGGACCTTCGACTTCGACGAACGCGTGCTTGGCCAACGTGCTGCGAATCGATTGGATGATCTTGGTGCGGCGAAGGAAGGTCTGCAACGACTCGGGGTTGTAAGTCAGATCGACGTAACGCATGCGTTGACGCAGTTCGGCGTCTTGCAATCCAGCGTGCTTTTCCGGGGGTGGCTCGAGCGTCTTGGTCATGAAGTGCAGCTTGGTCGCAAACACGGTCAACTCGCCGGTGTTGGTGCGTCCCAATCGGCCGTCGACGCCGACCAAATCGCCAAAGTCAAACAGCTTGGTCAGTTCGAAGTCCTCGTCGGGCAGATGCCCCTTGGCGATCATGATCTGGATATCACCGGTCAAATCGCGGATGTTCAAAAAGACGAGCTTGCCCGCCGTTCGCATCAAAATGATCCGACCGGCGACGCGGACGTTGGGGCCGATCTCTTCGCCGGGGCCTTGGGCGGCTTTCCAGGCCTTATAGTCGACGGGCTCAGGGCCGGAAAAGCTCGGCAGAGGGACGTTCGTCCCGTCTTCTTTGCGGAAATGGACTTGGTCCGCCAATCCGCGGACCGACTCGATGTACGTGCGATCGTCGAAGCGATGCCCCCACGGATCGATCCCCTGCGATTCGATTTTCTTGAGTTTTTCGAGCCGAGCTGCTTGGTGGACGCCGAGTTCGGAGTTGTCGAGTGGCTGGGAATCGGACATCTTGTTGGGATCGCTTCCAGAGAGACAGGGGGAGTTAGGGCCGAAGATTGTAAGGGATTAGGCTGGAAAACCAAGCGTTGATTGAGGCTCGGCTCCCCGGGAATCCCATTGCAGAAAGACCGCCACGGCATGGATTTGTTCGCACGTGCAGAAGCCGCC
Source organism: Pirellula sp. (assembly GCA_046318495.1). Lineage (GTDB taxonomy): Bacteria > Planctomycetota > Planctomycetia > Pirellulales > Pirellulaceae > JBKCUI01. Next base: position 26,358 of record JBKCUI010000123.1, read on the forward strand.
AACCGGGAATCGGCCTTGCCGCTGGCGGCCCGGATGCGCCCCAAATCGCTCGACGAAATGGTCGGCCAATCCCATATCCTAGGCCCGGGCAAACTCCTCCGTCGCTTGGTGGCGGCCGGGAAACTGCAATCGATCTTGCTCTACGGTCCACCGGGACCGGGCAAAACGACGCTGGCACGCCTCTTGGCCACCGAGACGCGGGCCGCTTTCCGGCAGCTCAACGCCGTCACCAGCGGCATTAAGGAACTCCGCGAAGCCCTCGACTGGGCGCGGGACGAAGTCGCTGCCAGCGGAGCACGCCCGATCCTCTTCATCGATGAAATCCATCGATTCAATCGCTCGCAACAAGACGCGTTGCTGCCCGATGTGGAAGCGGGCACCATCGCCTTGGTCGGCGCGACGACCAGCAACCCGTTCTTCTCGGTCAACGGTGCTTTGCTCAGCCGATCGCAAATCTTCGAACTGCAGGCCATCAGCGAAACCGACATCGTGAAACTCCTCGAGCGGGCCATCGCAGAACCAGCCGGGTTGGGCAAGTATCGCATCGAAGTCCAACCCGCAGCCCTGACCTATTGCGCTCGCATCGCCGAAGGAGACGCGCGGCGTGCCCTCAATGCGCTCGAAGTGGCGGTGTTGTCGTCCTCGCGCGTGCCGATCGAACTGACGGTCGAACTGATGCAGGAGAGCATGCAGAAAAAGATTCTGCAGTTCGATCCAAACGGCGATGAGCACTACGACATGGCCAGCGCGCTGATCAAGAGCCTACGAGGATCGGATGCCGATGCGGCTCTCTACTGGTTGGCCCGCGGCTTGGAAAGCGGCGAAGAAGTGCGTTTCCTGTGCCGACGCCTAGTGATCTTTGCCAGCGAGGATATCGGCAATGCGGATCCGCGCGCCTTGACGTTAGCCGTGTCCGCCATGCAAGCCTGCGAGTTTGTAGGACTGCCCGAGTGTCAATTGACCCTCTCGCAAGCGGTCCTGTACTTGGCGCTCGCGCCCAAGAGCAACTCCGCCACCACGGCCATCATGCGAGCTCGCAAAGACGTCCGCGAAGGAAGCTTGATCCCGGTGCCGATCCACCTGCGAGATGGACACTACGCAGGCTCCAAGTCCTTAGGGCATGGCATCGGGTACCAATATGCGCACGACGCGCCCGATGGCATCGCCGTACAAGATTACCTCGGCGTCGATCGTCAGTTCTACGAACCGGTCGAGCGCGGGGAAGAAATCGCGATGGCACAGCGTTATCGCGAGATTGCTCAACGCCTATCGGCCTCGCGCCAACCTTCTGCGCCAACCGATCCACCCCCATCGACGTAGCTTGCCCGTAAAGAGATTCTCATCCCAAACGATGCACATCGCACGGTATTGGATCGTCGTAGTGGATCTTGCTAAAGATCCTGAGCCGCACCAAAGC
>JBKCUI010000124.1:0-9587 GCA_046318495.1 Pirellula sp.
CACTTGAAACTCTAATCATCACCTGAAGGGTAAACTGCATACTACTACCGCAACATGTTCGATTTGATCGCCTTGGCCTTCGATGCGGACATCACCCGTTCTGTGGCCTTCATGCTCAATCTATAAGATGGCATGGGGATCAGCGATACCTTCCCGCTCAAGCTAGGCCTGACACGCACGCATCACAACTTGTCCCACGCTGGGGACAAGGACGGGCAACTGGAATTCGCCAAATACGATTTGTTCTTGAGCCAACAGTTGGCCTATTTCCTCCATCGACTCCAGTCCTATCGCGACCAATACAGCAGCGTGCTGGACAACACCATGGTTCTATACGGCAGCGGTGCGAGTACGACACACTGGCCCAAGAATCTGCCGACGCTTCTAGTCGGAGGAAGCAATCTCGGTGTGAAGCATGGGCGGTACTGGAAACAAGGCGAACAGCGGATGTCCAACTTGTTCTTGAGCATCCTGCATTCGATGGGCATCGATGCCGACGGGTTCTCCGACAGCACAGGGACCTTGGCGACGGATGTGTTCACCAAGGCGTAAGCGATTCCGTTGTCGCAGCAGAACTTAAGCCGGTCGAGCGCCTGGCCGACCCGTCTGGGGATACAAGCAGCAGTTCGCCGGGCAGATGTCGTGGCTGGCTCCGTACGATCCGAGGAATGGCCGCGGTGTGTTGGCGGCGAGCCTCTCTTGAATCACGTCGACGACCATCGACACAAAGGCCGGATGCGTGCCGACGCTGGCGGCGCGGATCATGGTAATGCCATGTTCGCGGCTGGTGTTGGCCGCTTCTTCGTCTAGGTCGTACAGGACTTCCATGTGGTCCGAGATGAAGCCGAGCGGCTGCACCACCACATAAGGATGCGGCGGCGTTGTTCCCTCTGGCTTAGCCAATTGTTCGATACGATCGCACACATCCGGCTCGAGCCAAGGTTGTTGCGGCGGGCCGGATCTGCTTTGGAAGACCAGTTCCCAGACCCCATGTCCGGCGGCTTCGCAGACCAGTCGAGCCGCTTCGCGCAGTTGCTCTTCGTAACGCGAGTGATCGGCCATGTTTTTGGGGATGCTGTGCGCGGAGAAAAGAACCGGCGTGTGGGCGCGATGGGCTTCTGGGATTTGCGAAAGGGCTTCGAGCAAACAGGCCTTTTGGGCTTCGATGAAGCCAGGGTGGTTGAATCCCATGCGGGCTTTTTCGACCAAGGGCGAGTTTGGCCCGACCGCGAGCATGGCGGCGGCGATGTTTTCGCGGTATTGCCTACAGCCGCTATAGCAACTGAACATGGACGTGAAGAAGGCGATCGCGCGACGGCGTCCGTCGGCTACCATGGTCTTCAGGGTGTCCGGCAACAACGGATGCCAATTGCGGTTGCCCCAATAGATGGGCAAATCGATCCCACGGCTTTTGCATTCCTCGGTCACTGCGGAAATCAACGCTCGGCACTGAGCGTTGATGGGGCTGACACCGCCAAAGTGCTGATAGTGTTCGGCCACTTCGAGCATCCGCTCGCGAGGAACATTCTTGCCACGCAACACGTTCTCAAGGAACGGCATCACATCGTCGGGGCCTTCGGGACCGCCAAAGGAAACGAATAAAATCGCATCGATGGGAACGGCATCCAGCGAAGGCAATGGGCCCAAAGGTGCGGCTGGAATCGGAGCGGGCGGCGTGGGCGAAGCGCCAGCGTTGGATGCTGGTGGGCCAGGAGGATTCGACGACATAAATTCTCGACAGGGTGAGTGGACAATACCGAACGGCCACAGCCACCCAACTAGCAGTGAGCAGGCCGGGTGGAAAGGATGGGCCTCGTGGCACTATATGTTGCTGATCAAGCCTTCCCATTGCGGATCGTAACTGCGACGCCACAGTTCGTTGGGAATGTCGGCGTCGGTCCAGTGTCCGTCGGTGGGCCGCGAGTGGATCACGCGGCCGGTGCGGTGGGCCGCATTGCCCAGATGGCATAGCAGCGTGCTTTGGTGACCGCTGAGGATCGGCTGATTGAGACGCGATGGGTCATTGTTCCGGACCGCGTCAATAAAGTTCGTGACATGCTCAGGTTGTCCCCAGCCTGTTTTGGGGGACGATTCGACCGATTTTCCGTTGGCATCAAAGATTTCGTACCCACCATCGGAATCGGTCTCCATGTAGCCGTCATAACCATAGAACGACACAAAGGGACCGTTGTTGTTTTTGACGCACGACAATCCCTCGTAATGAATCTGCCGGCCACCTTCAAACTCCCAAGCCACCGACTGCGTGTCGGGAGTTTCCTGATCGTCGACGTAGCGGTAGCGGCCTCCCATCGAGGTCGTGCGGATCGGATAGTCCGCTTGCAATCCCCAGCGGCAAATGTCGAGCGAGTGGACGCCGTTGTTGCCGAGTTCGCCGTTGCCCCAATGCCAAAACCAATGCCAGTTGTAATGGACCACGTTGGAGCGAAACGGCCGTCGAGGCGCAGGGCCTTGCCACAACTCGTAATCCAATTCGCTCGGTGGTTGCGAATCGGTCTTCACACCGATCGGTCCTCGCATGCGGTTGAAGAACGCGCGAGCCAAGTAGACCTTGCCGATGGCACCGGCATGCAGCTTGGCAATGGCGGCGCGAAAACCTGGGCTGCTGCGACGTTGATTGCCGACTTGAACGCAGCGCGCGTACTTGTTCGCTGCGGCCACCATCCATTCCCCTTCTTGGGGATTGTGGCAAGCCGGTTTCTCGACATACACATGCTTGCCAGCTTTGCACGCAAGGATCGTGGCTGGGCCATGCCAGTGGTTTGGGGCGGCGCAGAAGATGGCATGGAGTTTGGGATCGTCGAGCATCTTGCGAAGGTCCGCGACCCATTGGGCCTTGCCGCCTGCTTCGGCCACGCGCTGCACGCCGCTCTCGCCCCGTTTGCTGTCGGTTTCGCAGATGTAGGTGATCGAAACGCCGGGAATCTTGAGAACTTCCTCAGCCAAGTCGCGGCCGCGGCTGAAGCCCATGATCCCCACGTTGATCGGTGGCCCGTCGGAATCTTGATTAAGCAGAGGCTCGGCGACGGGAAGTGCACCTGCCGATGCAGCGAGGAGCGGAGTGGTAACCAGGGCGGCGGAGGTGGCTTCAAGAAATTCGCGTCGTTGCATGGGGATAACCTTGAAGGGGACGGAGAGGGAGTTGAGCGGCGAGGGTGGGTTTGGGCAGCCTCGCATCCCATCGCGAAGCGAACGCCATTCTAAACGATTTGAGATGAGCAAGGTTGTATTCGAAGCCTCTTCGCAGTGGCCGACGATGCCGTGCAATGCTAAGTAGCGCTCTTGAATCCCGGTTTTTCGGTAGTTGAGAAGTTCCGAGAAGCCGTACTTTGCAGAAGCAGACCTACTTTGCATCCGCCGGATGGATAGAATCAACGGTCGAGCGATCCAGCGACTCTTTCCCTTGCTTTGAGCCACGCATGCCCACCAGCCGATTTCAGTTTGCCGAGTACATGCAAGAGCTCCGCCGTTCGCGGGGGCGTTCCAAGGACGACGACTACGATTCGTTCCATTCGACGATGAGTCGTAAAGAAAAGGACTCGCTCGTTTCCCGCAGCCATCGTTCCTTCTGGGTGCTGTTTCGCGAGTTCTGGAAGTTGATTGCCCAGTTTCGCGGTCAAGTCATCCTTGGGCTCGCCACCTTGACGGTCTCAACGCTGCTGAGCTTGATCCCGCCTCTGGGAACCAAATTCGCCATCGACAGCGCGTTGAGCAATCCCCCGCAACCACTCCCCAGTTGGGTGACGCAATGGACCGGGCCCCTCTCTACGTTCAACATCTTGGTCTGGATCACGGTGGGCGTAACCAGCGTGACCCTCGTCCGCATCGGATTTCATTTGTGGGGGCGATGGGAATGCACCAAAGCGGTCAATCGCGTGCAGACCTCGATCCGCAAACGGGTGTTTGAACACATGCTCAACATGCCTTTGCACAAAGTCCAACAACTCAAGAGCGGTGGGTCCGCAAGCTTGTTGCGAGAGGATGCTGGTGGCATCGCCGACTTGATCTTCAGCATGATCTACAACCCGTGGCAAGCCATCGTGCAACTGGTCGGAAGCTTTATCGTGCTCGTGTGGGTGGATTGGCGATTGCTGGCAGCCGGTGTCATGCTATTGCCGGTGGTGTACTTTACGCATCGCACGTGGATCCAACGCATCCGGCCGTTGTATCGGGATCTGCGAGCCACGCGGCAAAAGATCGACTCCAATTCGACGGAGACGTTTTCAGGCATTCGAGTCGTGCGAACCTTTGCTCGCCAAAAGAGCGAGACGCGTCGGTATGTGCGAGGCAATCACTTCTCGGTCCGACAAACGTTTTTGGTGTGGTGGCGAACCCGGCTGATCGAGTCCATTTGGGAGATCATCATCCCGCTCTCCTCGACGCTACTATTGCTCTATGGAGGTTGGCAGATCCTCCAAGGACAATTGACCCTCGGCGACTTGATGATGTTTCTGGTCTACCTCGCAATGCTGCTCGGACCGATAGCCACGCTCACCGGGAGCGCAGTGCAATTCCAAAACAACTTGGCTGGTCTCGATCGCATCCTCGATTTGCTCAATACCGAAACCGAACTCAGCGCCATCGAACGAGCCCGTGTTGCCGCAGGGGAGCAACGTCCGATCCGTCCGCTGGATCGCGAGCGAGTCCAAGGCGAAATCCGATTTGAAAACGTTTCCTTTCGATATCCCTAGTCAGAAAAACGCGTTCTCAGCGACGTGAGCTTCACCGCTCATGCGGGCGAGACCGTCGCGATTGTCGGTCGAAGTGGCGCAGGAAAAACCACGTTGTGCAATTTGGTGGCTCGTTTCTTTGAGCCCGAGGCTGGGACCATTCGGCTCGATGGGGTTCCCCTTCGCGAGATCGAACTCAACAGCTATCGACCGTTATTGGGGATGGTTGAGCAAGACGTCTTCCTCTTCGATGGCTCGATCGCCGAGAACATCGCGTACGGTAACCGCCACGCATCCCAAGAAGAGATCGAACTGGCGGCCAAAGCGGCCGCTGCGCATGAATTCATCCTCGCGTCCCCTAAAGGCTATGACACGATGATCGGCGAACGGGGATTCAAACTCAGTGGCGGTCAACGGCAACGCATCGCCATCGCCCGCGCGATCCTGGCAGATCCCAAGATCTTGATCCTCGACGAAGCCACCAGCAATCTCGATAGCGAGAGCGAACAGTTGATCCAACAGAGCCTGGCACGGCTGCTACAGCATCGCACTTCATTTGTGATCGCGCATCGCCTCAGCACGATCAAGAATGCGAATCAAATCTTGGTGATGGATGCGGGGGCGATCGTTCAGCGGGGAACGCACGAAGAGTTGTTGTCGCAGCCTGGCATCTATCAGCAAATGGTCCGGCTGCAAACGGAGAACCCAATCGCGGTGTACTGTGATGAGTGAATCGCATGTCAGTTTCGAAGGCCAAGCATTGCTGGCGGCTCCTTCCATGGAGGATCCGAACTTCCGTCGTTCGGTCATTTACATGGTGCGGCATACGCCTGAGGACGCCATCGGCTTGGTGATCAACCAACCGACGGGCATCACTGTTCGGCATGTGATCAAGACGGTCACCGAGACGGAGGTTCCTTGCGACGATCCGTTGTACCGCGGCGGTCCGGTCGATGGTCCATTGGTGTTGATCCACGATCAGCCCGATGCGTCGGACTTGGAAATGACGCCTGAGATCTTCTTGAGCAGCGAAGCACACCACATTCGAAAAGTACTTGCGAATCCCGATGCGACCTTTCGGTTGATCGATGGATTTTCCGGATGGGGACCTGGGCAATTGGAAGCCGAATGGGCGACCGGTTGCTGGCTGCGCGTGGACGTATCCCGCAGCGATATCTTTTCCGATGCCGATGATTTGTGGCAGCGGCTGATATACCGCGTAGGAAATGAAGTCATCGAGCCGAGCAAATTGAAGATCCGCAACCCGTCGCGAGCGCTTTGGAACTGAGCAAAGCGAGTCTTGTTGCATTGCGTAAGACATCGCAGACGGCTCTGGGAAGCTATTTGCGACGCGCGATTCGCCATTCCCATGCGGCGATGAAAGCAATCACTGGGATTTCCAGGCAGAAGTAGAGAAGCCCCAACCCGGTGACCGTGGAGCGATGTACCCAGAGTGCTGCCACGGCAAAGACGCAGTAACTTGCATTCGCCATGGCAATAGCCTGTAGCGATCGGAAGGGATCGGCTTGGAGCCAAAGCGATGCCGCATCAAAGAGGGCGAAGCCTACAGCGGCGACTCCCATCGCAACAAGCAACCCGGTGGGTAATCCCGTGTCGACGCGTTCTGACGCCAACAGCAAGAACGCAGTCAAAGCGGTCAGTGCAGCACCGATCGCATCGAGGAGCAGGACCCAGCGCGGGTTGCGTACAAGTCTCAGCAGAGTGGTTGCGATGATTGGCAGTCCGTTCAATGATCTTTGGGGGGGAAGCGAGGAAGCCCGTTCTCCACGGGCTTCGACTGGCCATTCGGAAGGCCTACCTGTTGGGGACGCTTATGCCGATGGCTCGAGGGCAGCCCTCGCTTGGGAGGCCGTCCACTGAAAACATACCACGTATCCGTCGGGATCTTTCGCATAGGCCTGCTTCATGCCATACGGAGTAACGACGGGCGGCTCGCATTCGATACCGCGATATCGGAGGTGCTGAACCATCGCGTCGACGTCGGGCGTCCCAAGAAAGAATGCGGTATCGCCGTGGTGGGTACTTCGGACTGTGTCGGTTTGATCTGGTCGCGAGTCCGATTCGAACATCGTATTGAGCATCAGTTCTGCGTTGTCACGACGCAGCCATACCCAGTCACAATGGTCGCCATGCGAGGATTGCTGGACGATTTCGAATCCGAGGGCATCTCGATAGAAGCGAAGCGAAGCGGGCATGTCGAACACTTGAATCAGTGGGCACAGCCCTTGAATACGGGGAGCTTGCATGCGGGTGAGCTGAGGCTTAAGAAAAGTGAACGTCGTTACCAAATCCGCATCACGATTATGGCTGTCGGGAACCATACTTGCCACCGAAACTTAAGTGACACACAGGTTTAGCGGGAGTCCGTGTGTTGGGCTCGAAGCTCCTCCGGCTGTCAACGTTTTCGGATAGTCGCAGTGAACTCTACGACTCCCACGCTGGGACCGGGCGCGACCAGGAAATCGATCACCGAATCCTTTTCGACCCTAATGGCAACCTGATAGTCGATGCCTTGGTCATCTAGGACCGTTGAAAGGACTGTCTTTCCATCCACGACGATGAGGCCCTGACATGCTCCCCCCCAATTCGCACCCCACGGCATGACCTTTCCTGCGTGTCCAGAGATCGTCAACGCACCGGAGACTTTGCTAATCCATCGCCTGACTGCCCAATGCTCGGCGACTTCCATAGAACCTAATCGAGACGTGCGATTTGCATGCCCACCCCTCGCCCAGAGCGACGTGTAAAACCGTCCGTCTTCGCAGTACCAAAGATCGCCAGTTTCAAACGCTTCGTGTCCACGTAAGCCATTCTTGGTATCCGCACCAAAGTGCTTTAGAACCTTGAAATCGGAAGATTGGTGGTACTCGTTGTCGGAGTCGCCTGAGCGATCCCAGTATCCGTAATGCCATCCGTCCTTGCCCTGGACACCGCTGTACTGAGCAACGGAATCGGCAACGACATCCGGCGCGATCGCGGAACGCTGTTGAGCTTGGACAAGCGTTGTAGCGATCACCAGCACGGCCAAAACCGTTACTGGTTTGAAGGATGGATTGCACGGCATGGTTTCCTCCAGCTCAAGTTCTGTTCGATGCGATTAGCGCAACGCCTTCCAGACGGCATGCGAAAGCCAAAGGCTTCAGCGACGTACCTCATGGTACCGCCAAATAAGCAACAAGACGAATTCCGTGTGCTACATTACGTGCCACCCATGCATTGCGTGCCACCCACGCATTGACCCTCGAAAAGTGCTGGCAATTCCCGACGCCACGAGTCGTTTGATCGATGGATCTTCCGGATTAGGGGCCTGTGCCATTAAGGGCAGAGTGGGCGATAGTTTGCCGGCTGCGCGTGGACGTATCGCGAAATGATTTCTTTTCCGATGCCGAGGGATGTGGTAGCGATGGATCTACCGGAGAGGGAAAGAAGTCATCGAGCCGAGCAAGCTGAAGTTCCACAACCCGTCTCACACGCTCTGCAAATGAGCATTACGGGTGGATTTGGGAGTTCGGCGTAGCGGCCTGCGGTAAGAGCAAATCGACAACTGGCCAAATCGAGGGGGCACGTCTAGATGTCCGCGACTCGGGTGCGATAGGCAAACCTGCGCTCCGATGATCATTCCGTAGCAGCGACCTGATCGGACCACACAGCAAGTTCATTGCCGCTGGGGTCGGAGAAATGGAATCGTCGTCCGCCTGGAAAAGAGAAGATTCCCTCGTGATTTTGCCTCCCGCTTTCTGTACGCAGGCAAGCGACGACTCAAGATCCGCAGAATAGAGAATCACGAGCGGTCCGCCAGGGACGACTTTGTCGGTGCGACAGATTCCGCCGCATTCGCCATCCTTGTCGCGATTCCGAATCCCCACGTAGTCCGTTCCATACTCCGTGAATTGCCAGCCGAAGGCGGCTCCATAGAACCTCGTGGCCTCAGCCAAGTCTACGGCATAGAACTCGATGTAGTTGATGGTGTGATGGTCATTCGAGGCCATGGTTGAATGCTCTTCTTGGATTGCGAGGCCGGATAGGGGATCAAGTGCACCTTGCGAAATGGTTGAATCGAAAGAATAGCATACGCAAACCTTTTCATTGGCCTACCAAGAAACTTCAAGCATGCAAAACGTCAGTAGGTTGGATCACGGACCCGCAGAGGGTTCATCGAACGAGCGTCGTACCGCGATCAAGTCCGGTGCTACATAGCGTAGTAAACCCTTATGTGCCACCCACGTATTGGGCAAGCCGAAGACAGCCGCCTGCTGCCGATCCAATGCCAACTGATATTAAAGCTGTCGGCAAAACGAGGAGACCAGCTCCCTTCTGCCACCAAGAATCCGCGATTCATCGCGCATGGCAGTAGAATCGCAGTTTGCAGTGCGCATCCCAAGCCTACAGCAATTGCTTCAGCGATTCGGCCGGACAGTGGAATCGATGCCCAAGTAGCAGAGCGGAGTCGCTCCCCACAGACGCGAGCGACTACTTCTTCGCAAACACCTGCCGCACTGCCCGTTGCCCACGCCGCCAGCGCTGCTGATGCTCCTTTGCATGCTGCTCTAACGTCTCTGGCGAACCCGCCGCACTTCCCTGAAAGTACTTCTTGAACCGCCACACCAAATCGATCCACATCGAGCCATCGATACCCAATCGCTTCAAGATCGGCTCGACTTCCGCTGTCATCTTGGGCTTCCCAAAACTCGGGCGATGAATCGCAGTCCACTTGAGCAATGCCACGTAATCCTTCAGCGACATCGACAAAAAGCCTTTGTCGCTGGCGCGGACTCGCGACGTGCTCACTTGCGGACCGGGCTTGCCCCGTTCATCCAGCGTCAGGGGAGCTAACCAAGCATCCCGCAAGATCGCAAAACCACGCTTCGCTCGCTTGGC
>JBKCUI010000125.1:0-3125 GCA_046318495.1 Pirellula sp.
CGTCGTGAAGCTGCATGAAGTAATTGAATTGCATGCCAAGAAAAAGAATTCGATCCAGGCCCAGCGTGTGTTGATCCTGATAGATGCGTTCTAGTGTCTGCGGTCCCACTGCATGCATCAAGGCAACAAGTTCGCCGTCGGGGTCCGAACCGGGCTGAGCCATTCGGGTGATGTGATGATCCAATAGGTATTGAAGCGCCCAAGAGGTGTCCCCAATGGGTACACCGATATCATGGCAGAACCGTTGTAGATGCGCGGCGACCTGGGCTCATGACTGCGAATGGAAATCTACGATAGCCAGCAACGCATCGTGGTAAACTCCTTCGGCGAAAGTGTGCTCGGCCAATGCAACGACGTCCGCGGACGAGATGCCAGAGAGGGTCTCTCTGGCTGCAAGGAGCCGAAATCGGTTCAAAATGTCAGCGGGAATTCGGTCGGACAAGAGCTTGCCACTCCATCACGAAAAAATCGCCCGGTCGTCGCCAGGCAGCCAAGCAGTATTGAGTCTACCGATGCCGCTTTGCTGCCACAATCAATTCGGCGACGCAACGAACCAAGCCCTGTTTCCCGCCGAGCCGCTGGGACGCTGAGTTTCGAATGCGCTTATGCCATGCAACCATATAAAAACGGCACAAATCGGGACAGGCATTGTTGTCTTGTTGTCAGAGATCGTTGGAGGTCGGCACCGGGACAAGCACTGCGTCGGAATGGTCCCAAGTCCAAGCGATCGCGTCCACCAAAAATGCGCCAATCCGATGCTAGCACCACCAGCAATGCCTGTCCTGGTTCCCCCTGCCATTCTGGGTGGTGTAGAGAGGGGGCCCGGCAATGGGAATCCTGACGCGATCTCTTTATGATTTGAACCCCTGGGAACTGGAATAGAACAGCAATGTTGGCCTAAGCCAAGCGATCCAATCAGACCTTGCGGTATCGGGGCCTAAGGAACACAAACTCGGTCGCGACTAACATCACGATGGCAACCGGGAAGGCGACGATTCCCGGTGAACTTTGACCGAAGAACCGCTCGACGACGAAACCAGACACGGCCAATCCTCCGAAAAACACAATCGCAGCGATAACTCGAGTCGTGATCGTCGCACCACGCGGTAGCAGCAACGTAACAGTGAGATACAACAAAGTCGCGAGGAATGCATATGCTGCTGCTAGAATTGCCATCGCAATGGAAACCTGGAAGAAAGTTCCTCCAATCCGATTCGTTACGAGTCCTATGGCTTGCGCGACAAAAAGGATCACAAACCCGGTCCCCGAAAACCACATGACAGACTCGGACATTACGGGACCACGTATCTCAGACGGCGGATTCGATTCGACGCTAGCGTACGGGTTTGGATCCATGCGGATGTCCTCTCAAAACGAACGGCATACGTGAACGCGTTGCGGGCAATGGACTTACCATCAGGAAACGCATGCCCCGAAACTCGCGGGTGTTTTTCGTTTGTGCGCATGGGTTTGCGAGAGGAGGATACAAGTTGTGAAAGTCGTCGAGTCGCTCGATGCGTCGCATTGACTAAGCCTTGCGCATCAATGCCTGGAAAATTTCCGCGTGACTGTTAAGTCTGTATCCTGGAGGCACCTTGTCAATGCGCCGTGGGATGAACACAAGAACCGCAAGTGATGCCAGGGACGCTGGAGCAGCTAACGCGGCCAAGTGCCGGTATTCGGTCGTACCGAGGAAAAACAAAAAGAAAAGGAAAAAGAGGAATCCCAGCGGAGCGAGGAAGCGTCGGTCGTATGTTTTGTTCATGGCTAGCCTTTCTTGTGTGCGTGGCATTTCGGAATGCCATTTTGAGGACGAACGAATCGATCGCCGAGAAAGAGGAGCAACTTCACAAAAGGCAACCCAGACGAGCGAGAGCTTCGGTGCAGCGACTTGTTCCGGCAGTTGGTTCTTGCTCGTGCTTGGTCGTTCGAGGAACCAATTGTACCATCCTGTGCTGCGCGATGCACAAACGGGTTGGGGCTTCGCATCGGGAGGACGTTGAACCGGGGGCCACCGACGACGCGATCTACGGATGCAATCTGCGAGTCTCGACGGAAACCGCCAAACCCCCCAGGCTAGAGAGCCAATCGATTGCGAGTACGAGGACCGCTGCCCAGAGCACGAGCACAATGGGGATTCGGCTGCCGGTAAGCGAGAACCCTTGTGATCAGTCGGCCGAGCAGTTGACTCGACGCAAGGCAAAAAGGCAGCACGAGAATATCGATGGATTCTCGCTAATGATTTTGCACTTCGATCATCGGGAAAACGTGGGTGGGGTTGTCCGCAGAACGCGATCGATAACGCCTCGCGTACGATGGATTCTTTCGACAGAACTCGCATTCACGCCCGCTAGCGTTCAACGCTTGATTCGTCCGTCTCTGCTCTTGAGTACGGCCACGAGTTGGGATGTGAAAGGCCGTGTGTAGTACGGCATTCCCGCGATGGGAAAGATCGGAGACGTCGATGGATACTCGTCAGGAGTTATCTGAATTCTACCGGTTTCGTATGCCGTCAAGGTCCAAGCTTGATTCTCCAGTTCTTGGTGGTCCTTGAAGTCCGGGAGAACGTTTCGATGCTGTGCATCCGTGACGTCGATTTGCTCGTGATTGAATTCAACCGGTTCCTTCAAGGAATTGCCGTTTACCGCAATGACGGAGAAACGAAGCGAAGCGTCCTTGGGGTGTGGTGTCTCTGGGAAGTGCCAGTAGCCGGACAGCTCCATCTTCTCGCCAATCGGTACCCCGAGGCGGCCAACCAGCACAATCGAGCGCCCGATCTCTTCGACGGCGATGTGTTGTTTGGCTTCCGAATCTTGGGCCTTAATGCTTGGCCGGGGCAAACAAGCCACAAGCCCAAGCAACAAGGAAGCAGCAAAGACGACGGTGCGTTTCATGGAAGACTCCATAGTCCGAAAGTACGTTGTTCCGCTTCGTGCTCGTACTCGTACTCGTGCTCAGCGAGTCCGTTCGAGCGGACGAACGGTACTCGTACTCGACGTCCAGTGTAGCTAGCCCGCGCCTCGGTCTGCCACGACAGGTTTTCTATGCGACGACTTGTTCGAAGGGATGGAAGCGTCGAGGTGCTGGACGAGGCAGTGGGTTCCCCAGCCCTCGGCGGAAGCGGG
>JBKCUI010000126.1:0-27556 GCA_046318495.1 Pirellula sp.
CACGTATTGAGCGGGAGGGTGAGGCTCCCGCCGAACCGATGCATTGGGGGCGCCGGAGAAACAAATTGGAACCAGCTGGCGACGTTTAGCTCTGCAGGAGCCTCGCCCTCCCGGTGACGAGCGCGCGTCGCGGAAAATCCGATAGGTGGGTGGCACGATTTGATTTTTGCAAACGAAAAAAGCACGCGAGAGTTCGCGTGCTTGATGCGGTCAACGTCGGTCCGAGAAATTGCTCGGTGGCCGGTGGATGCGTGTTACTTCAAGCCTGGATTGCCCGTGCCCGAAGCCCCCGCGTCGCCCGTCGAGAAATTGTAAGGCGTGTTGCGATTCATGCTGCCCGGTCGGTAATCTGCGGTTGCTGCAGAGTTGGCATTGCTAGCCGAAGGATTCGGTGGAATCGTTCCGCCGTAGGCCACCGGCAGATTGGCATTCGGCATCGCTGGAGCCGAAGATACGCCGGCTGCTGGTTGCAAGCCCGGAGTGCCGTAGCTGACCGGAGATGCGGGTACGGGCGACGAAGATGCCGGGATGTACGGTGGCGTTAAGCCGTTGGATGCACCCGAGTTGAACGGCACCGAGGGTGGCAAGGGCGATGTGTAGGGTGCAGGAGCTGGGGCTGGTGCCAAGCCGGGATTGCCACCCGTTGGGGCAAATCCAGGATTGGCGCCGACAGGATAACCGCCCGGTGGATTGGATGGTCCCGGAGCAGTGTAAACCGCAGGAACTGGACTGGGGACGCTGTAGGAGGGTGCGTTGACGCTTGGTGCGCCAAGAGTAGGTGCGCCGGGGTTTGGAACACCGCCGCTAGGTTGGGATCCGGGTGCGGGTGCCAAGCTGTAGGGATTCGGAGCGGTCGAGCCATAAGGAGCAGGAGTTCCAGGAGCCCCAGGGGTGGCCATGCGAGCCGTCGGGGCATTGTAGGTCCCCGGGGAGAATCCGTTCGCGCCGGCAGCGCTGCCACCGCTGACTGGTGCCGATTGGCCCAGCGTGGAAGGCTGGGATTGGAACCCTGCAAAACTTGCGTTCAGCCCCGTTCCTGTCGTCGGGTTGGGATTGGCGCTCTGGCCGTAGGGACTGGACTGTTTGCCACTAGAGCCCTTGTTGTTGGCCGCAGTGCTCGAAATCGGGCTCGGCGTGTTACGCGTTGCCGGGCTAGTTGCGGCGGATGATTTGGAGTTTTCGGGCATCGCGATCGATGGAGACGACCCGGTCAAGGTGCTCTCGGATGGCTTGCGCTTCCAAGAAAACATGTCGCTGCTCGGCATCTTCCAGCCGCTGCTGCAACCGACTTGCGAACCGGCCATGACGGTGAGAATCAATCCAAAGCGAACCCAATTCGGTTGACGACTGCGCATGGCTAACAATCCTTTGATAGCTTGCCGGTGGAGAACGATGCTTGCTGCATTGGAATCGGTATCGACCATCCTTGATCGCTACCTTCAGGAGAACCGTTAAATTCTTCCAAGATTCCGCAATCTGCACGACCGGAACCTTCGTCGGAGTACATAGCACGCGTCGCGTTGGCTTGTCAATCGCAACCCAACAAGGTCCGCAACGGCTAATCGGTCCACCTCAAGGCGAGCCAGGTGGTTTAGGCAATTTGCGTTCCACACTACCAATACCGAGATGGCGTCGGCCTGCGGTGTTGCTAGGTGAGTGCTGGAAGCCCGCGATGACAATGACAACCCGAGTTGGATCTTGGTATTTGGTATGATGCGAGCCTAGGCGTTGCTTCGCGCTTTGGCAAAGGCTGCCGGACCAGCGCGATGATCGAACTTGACTCGATTCCCAATCAGTGAGTGTGCAGTGCAGCCCGATTCGAAGGTGGTGTCGGAACATGAAATCACGATTCGCGTGCATTACCATGAAGTGGACGGTCAGGGTCGCGTCCATAACGCACAGTATCTGAATTACTTCGAGCGAGGACGCGTCGAAATGCTGCGAGCCTCGGGTATCTCGTATGCAGAAGTCGAACGCTCCGGCATCATGCTGGTCGTCCGTTCCATGCATGTCGACTTCCATGCGCCTGCCGTGTTCGACGATTGCTTGGTGTTGCAAACGCGGCTTGGGCATTGCCACGGCGCTCGCATCGAGCATCATTACCGATTGGTCCGCCCGGCCACCGAGCCGGGCGCTGACGAAGTGCTGATCGTTTCGGGAAAGAGCGAGATCGGTTGCATCGACACGCAAGGTCGCGCCAAACGCCTTCCCGATTACCTGCAACTCAATCTTCGCAGTCGCTAGGCCATACTTGAGAGCTTGGGTAGCGTATCAGGATTCACTGGTATTCGGAAACGAACCAGCGCGGCGAACGAGAGTGATCAGCCACTTTAAAATCGCCAAGGTCGCGCCCGTTACATAGAGCGCCGCCAACCCGGTCATGATTCCACCGAGCAAATACGTGAATAACCATCCTGCAGAGGCATGAATCACTAAGGGCTCTTGTGTGGGTGCTTGCAAGTACGCCTGGATGCGTTCCACCGCTGGAACCGCATCCGCCGGGGTGGACTGAATCCAAGACTCCCCTCCTGGATTCTCCAGAATGATGACCCCATCGCCCGCTTGATACTTGGCCCTCCCTTTGCGACGGTCCTCGGAATCCAACCGGCTCTTGTAGACCGCATCCCGCACCTTCGCGTTGACCGCAGTAACGGGCGCCAGGACTTCATAACGAAAGGGGATGCAAAGCAATGCGTACTTCGTCACTTCCGCATGGACTTGGTCATCGACGGGTCGCAGAACAATGGTGGTACGAGGCACAACCACCGTCACCAACATCGGTACGAGGACAAAGCCGACGATCGCGATGGCTTGGGTCACCGCGATGGAAGACCAGGTGGCGGGTTTCGAAGCTGGGGTTGGGGTTGGCATGATCTGGCCTTGTGAAATTGTTCGATCGACGCCGTGAGAGAGAGGATGAGGGTGGGGGAGAGTATAGCACGGGGATGGGTGCGGGGAGGAGTAGGAGAGATGGGGCGAGCACGAGCACGAGTACGAGTACGAGTAGGAGCACGAGCACGAGCACGAGCACGGGGAGCGGGGAGGGCCTGTGGGGGGCCGTTACCAATAGATGTACTGCAAGAACCGTTCACGGTCCTCTTTCGGGAGCCGATCGACATCGTCGACGACATAGCGATTCTCTTTGGTATCGATCAGCAGTTTGCCGTTGTCGCCATAGTCGAGGGCTTGGCCTTGCGTCCATCGCATCACGAATTGATCGGGACCGGCATCGGTCTCGACGACGAGCGTGAGATAGCCCGATTCGAGCTGGTTGCGATAGACCCGCTGAATGTGTCGAAGCAAGTAACGACGCGAGAGCAATTCATTCACCCATTGGCGGTCTTTTTCAGGCCACTCGGGCAACGAACGGATCATGCCGCATTCGATCTCTTCGCCATGTTCATTCCACGTCCTCACGCTGAGGAACTCGTTGGGACGCGATGCTGGGAACGTCCGGACGACGAAGACATTCGAGGCTTCGCGTTGACCATCGACCCACATTTCGATGCGATCGTGACTGCCCCCTCGAAACTCGGTGGCAACCGGAAGCAACCATCGCAATGCGGGCGGCTTGGGTGGCTCCGATTCGGTGTTGGATCCTACGTCCTCCTCGGCGAGTGTGTCCCCTGCCTCCAGAACGGCCGTCGAGGCGGACGACTCGGATTCGCCTTCGGCCGCATGGGCATGGATAGACCGAGCGGCCTCGGAGGCTTCGCTGTGGAGCAAGCGATCGATGTTGGGATGTTTGGTGACCGCGGTTTGGATGCGAACCAACCTCGCATACGTACCGTCCATCGACAGCAGTTCGGCATGCGTGCCCGATTCGATCAATCGGCCTTGATCGAAGACCAAAATCCGATCGGCGTTGCGCAAGGTCGACAAGCGATGGGCGATGGCGATGGTCGTGCGTCCACGGATCAACACCGACAGCGCGTCTTGAATGCTCTTTTCGGCTTCCGCGTCGATGTTGCTGGTCGCTTCGTCGAGCACCAGTATCTTTGGATCGTAAAGCAACGTGCGGGCGATCGACAAACGTTGCTTTTCACCTCCCGAGAGTCCGGCACCATGCTCGCCGAGCAGCGTTTCATAACCGAGCTGTTGTCGGCAGATGAAGTCGTGGGCGCCGGCTGCTTTTGCGGCTTCGAGACCTTGTTCGGGAGACGCATTCGGACGACCAAAGCTCAGGTTTCTCCAAATCGTGCCACGGAACATAAACGATTCTTGAAACACGATCCCCAGCCGCTCACGAAGTTGGTGGCTGGCCAGGTCGCGAAGGTCGATGCCATCGACGGTAATGCGACCTTCCTGAACATCGTAGAATCGCCCCAGCAGATTCACCATGGTCGATTTGCCGGAGCCGCTGCGGCCGACGATGCCGATCATTTCGCCGGGTTGCACGTGAAAACTCACGTTCTTGAGAACCGGCTGATTGCGATCGTAGCCGAACGAAACATCTTCAAAACGGATTTCGCCGCGAGGCTGATCCCAGGCGACCGGATGCGATGTTTCGGCGACAGTGAGGGGCGTGTCGAGCAACTCGAGGACCCGTTTGCTTCCAGTCAAAAAGCTGGTGAGCCACGACGTGAAGTTCGAAAGCGCGCTCAACGGTGCGTAGAACATACCCAAGTACGCCAGGAACGCGATGAGCTCACCGAGGGTCATCGAGTTTCCGATGACATCGCGACCTCCGACGTACCAGACGATCAACCCACCGAGACTGAAGACAATCGACATGGTGGCCGAGTACCAGGCGTTGGCGTTCTCGACCCACAGCCGCCAATTGCGCAGTTCATCGCTGGTCTTGGCAAAGCGTTGGTACTCGCGGTCTTCTTGCGCAAAGGCCTTCACCACTCGGATGCCGGAGAGCATTCCGCTCAAGACCGTGATCTGCTTGGAAGAGGCATCCCACAAACGGTAGTAGCGAGGATAGACCTTCTTCCAAAAAATCGACGTGCCGAGGATCACGAGCGGGACGGGGATCAACGTGAACATCGCCAACTTGGGATTGATCCACAGCAGCATCGCGCCGACTCCGATGAGTTGTGCGATCTGCAGCAAGAACCCGCCGGTGATCTGGTGCATCAAGCCGTGCATGGCTTCGCTGTCGTGCGCGACGCGGCCGAGCATCGAGCCGACTTGATGGCGATCGTAGTACACGATGGCCAAGCTTTGGAGTTTGCGAACCATCTGCGCCCGCAGCGTGCTGGTCAAACCGGTTCCGATGATCGTCGCCAACTGCCCCTTGAAGACTCCGACGATCGATAGCAGCACGCGGGAGCCCGCCAAGGCCAACACGATCATGAGCAGGGCGGTCTTGAAGTCCGGCAGCGGTGCCGGGCTGGAACCTGCAGCGGTGCTGGAGGGCTCAATTCGCCCTGCCAACACGTGGTCGATCATGTACTGTTGCAGTTTCGGCGGGATCAATTCGGCGATCACCCCCAGAACGGTGAGCAAGCACAAGATCACCGCCCCGCGGCGGTAGGGGCGAAGCAATTCACTGACCCGTTTGAGGATCTGTCCCTTTTGCATGCATCGCGGGCAGCTTTCGTATTTGGAACTCAGCCGCAGTTGGCACGTCGGGCACTCGGGGGCATCGAACAGACTCTCGTCGTGTTCGTGATCTGCAGAGCCGCTGGCCAGGGAGACTTCGTCGGCCCAGTCGTCCGGATGTTCTCGCATGCGTTCGAGCATCCGCGAGATCTTGTGAAAGCGCGTGGCATAGGCGTTCGAAAAACGCAACATGTCCACCCAATCCTCCTCCATGCGGAGTTGCAGCGTGCCGCCGCCGACGCCGGCTTGGGTGCGGATGGCTTGCACTTCGGACCAAGCGACGTTGCGCAATAGCGTTGCCGAGGGGACTCCGGTGGGGTCGGATTCGACGCGAACGACCGCGATGGTCTCCGCCGAGACGACGATCCATTCATTGGATTTATGTCCGCCGAGGGCTACGTCGGTGGAGTTGGCAAGCCATAGCGGGCGATGCGAAAGGCCGGCATCGTTCAAGCATCCGATGACCGACCCTGGTACCAAGACTGCGTGTGTCAACCGAGTCGACTCCTATCCATGCACGGCGGTAAAAAAAGCAGAACCATGCTGAGAAGGGCGTTCTCGATTTTGGTTCCATCCTGGACACAAGAATTCGTAGACGCGTAAGGGTATGGTATGATGGGAAATGGAAGAACCGATGCCTCGAAGTCTTCCCCCCGCCTTTCCTTTCCCTCCTTCCGCTTGCTGTCCCTCCCTATGCACGGCAATCATTTCTTTTTTGGGCACGCAGCACGTTTGCTCGGCTCGCTTCCGACGCTCCCCGGTTGGCCCTCGTTGCGCCTCCGGATGGTTTGGACATTTTGTTTTTTGCCGAGTAGCTTTTTCAGCGGATTCGCCGGTCGATTGCAAGCCGAGGACGTGGAGCCCTCCGATCGCCCTCTCAGCTTTGAAGTGGACGTTCGGCCGATCCTGAAGACCCATTGCTTTCATTGCCATGGTGAAGCGGGGCACCGCGAAGGGGCGCTCGACTTGCGGTTGGTGCATTTGATGCGGCGAGGCGGCGAGAGCGGACCTGGAGTCGAGCCGGGCAACGCCGCAGAGAGTTTGATCTGGCAGCGGGTCGAAGCGGGCGAGATGCCTCCCTCTGGCAAGTCGCTCAGCGAGCGCGAACGCGGCGTGCTCAAGCGTTGGATCGATGCGGGGGCAGTCACTAAACGGGCCGAACCTGCCGAGCCCGCGATCGAAGAGTGGACCGAAGAGGAACGCAGCTACTGGGCGTTTCAGCCAGTCCGCCGCCCCGCAGTCCCAGTGTTCACGGAACTAGACGTCGATCGCGATCGCATCGCCAATCCGATCGATGCCTTTGTGGTGGCCCAACTGCAGCAACAGGGGCTTCGATTGTCTCCCCCAGCGGACCGGGCAACACTGCTGCGACGATTGAGCTTCGATCTGCTGGGGTTGCCACCCACTCCAGACGAGATGCAGGAGTTTCTGGAAGACACGCGACCCGACGCGTACGAACGCTGGGTCGATCGCATGTTGGCTGATCCTCGATACGGAGAGCGTTGGGGCCGGCATTGGCTGGATGTCGCTGGATACGCCGATAGCGAAGGCTACACCGAACACGATTTGGAACGCCCCTGGGCTTATGCGTACCGCGACTACGTGCTGCGAGCGTTCAATCGCGACGTGCCGATCGATCGATTCGTGGTGGAGCAACTCGCCGGAGACGAACTGGTTCCGCAGCCCTGGGACCATTTGCAACCCGAACAAATCGATGCGCTGGCGGCGACGGGCTTCCTGCGCATGGCACCCGATGGCACAAGCCAGGAAGGGGTCGAGGCCAACGTCGCTCGCAACGATGTCATGGCCGATACGATCAAGATCGTTTCCGGAGCAATGCTGGGCATGACGGTCGGATGCGCCCAATGCCACGACCATCGCTACGATCCTATCTCGCAACGCGACTACTACCGCATGCGAGCGATCTTCGAACCGGGTCTCGATTGGAAGCAGTGGCGAGATCGCAATGCCCGCTTGGTGAACTTGTGGTCACCGGCGGAACGCGAAGCCGCCGCGCAAGTCGATCGAGCCTTGAGCGAATTGGAAGGCAAGCGGCTTGCCGAGTTGGACACCATCGTCCAAGACATCTTCGATAAAGAAGTGCAAAAGCTACCCGAAGAGCTGCGGGAGCCAGCCAAGCTTGCTCGGGCCACGGCCGCGGACAAACGCACTGAAGAGCAGCAGAAACTGATGCGCGATTATCCGAGCCTCAATGTCGATCGCGGCAGCGCGATCTTGTATGACGGGGCGCGGATCAACGAATTCAACAAGAAGTACGAACAGCTTCAAGCCGAGGTCCGAGCCAATCGACCCGCCGATCGATTCTTGGCTGCCTTCTTTGAAGTTCCCAATCAAACCCCGACCACGCACTTGTTCTTTCGCGGGGATTTCCAGCAACCGCGCGAGCCAGTGGCACCCGGTGGCTTGAGCATTCTGGGTGAGCAGGCTTCGATTCCCGAGGATGATGCCTCGCGACCTACGACCGGCCGTCGGCTCGCATGGGCACAGCATCTCACTTCCGGAGCCCATCCCCTGTTGGCTCGCACGCTGGTCAATCAGATTTGGACGCATCATTTCGGCAAGGGCCTAGTGGCTTCGCCAGGGGATCTAGGGGTGCTGGGGGAACGTCCCACGCATCCTGAGCTTCTCGATTGGCTGGCCTGCGAAATGGTCGACGGGGGATGGAGCCGCAAACGGCTGCATCGCTCGATCCTGCTGTCGTCGACGTATCAACAAGCTTCGATGCGCGAGGGGCGATCGCAAGACATCGATCCGGAGAATCGTTGGCTCAGCCGCCGGTCCATCCGGCGACTGGATGCCGAATCGCTTCGGGATGCCATGCTGCGCGTGGCCGGTCAAATAGTCTTGGACATGCATGGCCCCGCCACCAGCGTCAATCCCGATGAAGTCGGGCAGATCATTTTGGGTCGCGCGACACGGGACGGAAACGGCATCTTGGTCGCAAAACCTGAGGAGATTCGCGACGTCTATCGCCGCACGGTCTACACGCAAGTCCGTCGTTCGATGCCGTTGGGCTCGCTCGAGCCATTTGATCCTCCAACGCTCACTCCCAATTGCGATCGCCGGGCGCAAACGACCGTCTCTACGCAATCGCTGTTGATGATGAATCACCGCGCCGTGATTGCGGCTTCGGAGCAGTTCGCTCGCCGCGTCGCCAGGGAAGCGGGGGACGAGCCGGCAGCGCAGGTGCGGCATGCTTGGCGGTTGGCGCTGGGCTATGTGCCAGAGAATCTGCCGCTCGAAGAAAGCGTGCAATGGCTGATGAAAATGCGACGCATGTTGAGCAAGCCACAGGATGGGGATCCCCCCATGCCCGAAGGGGTTGTCGCAGGCACGTTGGAGCCGCCCGCGGCCAACGAACAAGCGTTGGCGTTGCTCTGCCAAGCCATCTATTCGTCCAACGCCTTCCTTTACGTGGATTGAGAGGAGTCCCCAACATGCACTCACGAGCTTGTTTTTCGCGACGGCATTTTTTGGCTCAACAAGGAATCGCTGGACTCACCGTTTCGCTGACGGGATGGCTGAATCAGGCCGCACAGGCCGAGCCTCCGAAACCGGACTTGAATCCTCGCACGCTGGATCTCAAGCCGCGCGCACCCCATTTCCCAGCGCAAGCCACCTCCATGATCTCGATGTTCATGCAAGGTGGTCCGTCGCACATGGATCTGTTCGACCGCAAGCCGGAACTGGAAAAGCGAAGCGGCGAAAAATACTCCGGCGAACTCAAATACGACAACGCAGCCGAATCGTCTGCCAAGTTATGGTCGGGGCCATGGAAATGGCAACGCTATGGGGAATGCGGCATGGAGTTGAGCGAGTTGGTGCCGCATCTTGGAAGCATCGCCGACGATGTCACGCTGATCCGTTCGATGAACACCGGCGTCAACAATCACGGACAATCGATCTATGCGTTGCATCACGGACGCATTACCGCGGGGCGTCCGGTTCTCGGATCGTGGTTGACCTATGGCATCGGCAGCGAGAGCCAACAGTTGCCGGCCTTCGTGGTGCTGACCGACCCAGGCGGATTGCCGGTGCTCGGAACCGACTGCTGGTCGAATGGATGGTTGCCGTCGATGTATCAAGGAACGGTCATCCGGCCCCAAGAGCCCCGCATCCTGAACTTGAATCCCCCCAGCCATCTCGCGGGACGCCCTCAAAAGGCGTACTTGGAGATGCTGCAACGGATCAATGCAGAGCACTTGAACGCCCATCCGCATGAGACCGACCTCAGCGCCCGAATGGCGACGTACGAGCTGGCCGAAGCGATGCAGTCAGCGGCCCGCGAAGCCTTGGATATCCAGCAAGAGACTGCGGCCGTGCATGCGATGTATGGACTCGATCAAGACGCGACGCGCGAGTTTGGCACACGCTGCTTGATCGCAAGGCGATTGGTGGAGCGAGGCGTTCGCTTCGTGCAGATTTACACTGCCACGCAGCAATGGGATCACCATGGGAACATCGAGAAAGCACTGCCGGCAGCGTGCCTCAAGACCGATCAGCCGTCGGCGGCGTTGGTCAAGGATCTCAAGCAGCGTGGGTTGCTGGATACGACTTTGGTGCATTGGGGAGGGGAGATGGGCCGCTTGCCCGTGATCCAGAACGAGAAGAACGTCGGGCGAGACCACAACACCTACGGTTTCAGTACGTGGTTGGCTGGCGGAGGCATTCAATCGGGCTGCTTGCATGGCGCGACCGATGATTTCGGATACCAAGCTGTCACCGATGTGGTCCACCATTACGACTATCATGCAACGATGATGTACTTATTCGGGCTCGATCCGGCCAAGCTCAATTATCCGCGGCCAGGGGGAGTTGGGACGTTGCTCGATGGTCAACCAGGCCAGATCGTTCATCGCATCTTGAAGCGACCGCCGGGGGCAGTTTGATTCTCAGCGGATCGATTGCGCTGGGCGGTTGGCGGTTGATAGCCAGGGTTTTTGGCGTTTGCTTCGGTTGTTGCGCTGCGTTTATTCTCGTGTGCTCTTGCTCGTGCTCGTCGCGCGGCGCTGGAGATGCCTCGATCGGGGGTGCGTTGTCCGTTACCTTCGACAGTTCATCCCTCGTTTGCAAACTAAGGACAGCGCGGCGGTTACGATCACGGCATGAAAACCAGACCGCGGCTGATGGGAACCATGGAAGTGCTTCGCGCTTGGCATGCGTTACAAGCCCGACGCGCATGTTTTGAAGTTGTGCACTGTGGGTTCCCCTCGAAATCGTACTCAATGAAATGGTACTCGTACTCGTACTCGTTGGCGTATCATCGAGTACGAGTACTGCTAGCGCGGAGTACGAGTACGAAGAACCCGCGCAACTTCAAAAGGTGCGAGAAAGGGGTCGGCGCTGCGAAGGGGATGAGCGTGGAAATCCCTCGCTAACGCGTCGGGTTGGGATTGGGATACTGCTCGTTGGCGTAACTTCGAGTACGAGTACGAGCACCGTCCTGAAGGACTGAGCACGAGCACGAAGAGTTGCGAGCACGACGCAGCCAGGGGCGGCTAGCGGGCCGGGAGACCCGCTCTACATGACAACCTATTTTGCCCTAAGCAATCCTTAGCGACGGCCGCCGGAGATCACTCGCTCGAGCAGGATGGCTTTGTCGGTGTTCAAGTCTTCCCCAGGGATGAAACCGACCGGTACGGTTCGATCGATGATGAAGAAGGATTGTTCCCGTTCATTGTTGCCATTGCCATCGGTGAACTCCTTGCCAAATCCTCGAATCGGATCGTATTCAAACAACGATACGGTGACCCAGACGGCAAACGCATTCGATTGGTCGGTGACCAAGTTTGGCAATCGCATCGCCCGCTGATAACGGGTGAATGGGTTGCGGGCGGCGTCCTCGATTTCGGTCGTCGTAGGGGAAGGAGGTGGAGTCAACGTCACTTCGTTCATCGCGATCCCATCCGGGGAGAAAAGCAGATTCCCCTGGTTCGCAGCGTTGGGTTGCATGCGGCCGGTCGGATCGGGATTCAGCGATCGAAGGGTGGTCGATTCGTTGGAGTAACGACCGCGCTGAACCACCATAGGGCGGTTGTTGATTTGCGTTTGTCCCAGGTATGGGGCATACGGTGCGATGTTGGCGGCCAACGCAGAGCGGTACGCACCTGCAAACTGGGTTGGATAGTTCGGGTCCATGTTGGCCGGTACGTTGTTACCGAAGAAAGTGGATGCGGTACCGCCGACGAATCCTTGTCGCGTCAAAAAGAATCGATCGGTCAGGGTGTCCTGAATCGCGCCGGTCCGTTGCGATCGCGTCAGGTAAAGGTACTCGAGCCCTTGGAAGGCTTCGGATCGCCCCGTCGATTGACGCGTGATGGTGTTGAGGTTGAGCTTGCCAGCGCTCACGTAATTCGGGATTTGATTGCGCGGAGCCAGCAATGAGTAACCGCGTTGGCTATCGGGTTCGTTGTTGCTCGTAAAGTTCGCGGGCAAGTACGACGCCAGGAATCTGCCCGCAACCGTGGAGTTCAATGCCCCTTCCTCAACTATTTCGGGGTTGAGGAACTTTGATGCATCCACGAATGGTGGTTGGGTTTCGACAAATTCGAGCAGCATGGACCAATCGGCTTGTACCGGTGACTTGGCCGTGCTCGTCTGCCAACTCCCTGCTGGACGCATCCAATGCCCCCCCATGCGCACAATATTGCGCTGTTGAGGGCTGCTATTGGTCGGTGGATAGTCGGTCAAGTCGGACGGATTGACTTCGTCCAAACCGGTTACCAGCGCATTGGTGTTTTGGAAGGAAGGCAGGTACTGGAATGGGTTGCGCGGGGTCGCAGGATTGGCAATCGAGTGCTTGAGACCGAATTGACCCGGCGAGGTCAACGGCACGAGCATCAATTCATGCGGCGTCGCAAAGGGGCGGTTGAGCCACACCAAGGACGTCAGGTCGCGCGGAGCACCGTTGTAAAAGTTGTTGCCGGTGACCGCCAAGGGTGGTCCAAAGCCATCGAAGAGATCGGCGGTGTCGTTGGCGGTGCCGATCAAGCTGCCAAAGCGATAACCCACATTGACATACCCAAGGGTCGTCGCGCTATGGTGCTTCTGCTGGTCGGTCTCCGTCATGCCGGTATCGATGGGCTGAGGCGAGCTATAGCCTAGCTGGCTCATGAAATACGAGGGGTAGCGCGTGGCTTGCGGCCCGGTTCGAGGCGGACGCGGTTGGTTCAAGGTCTGCGCGGGCGTAGCGCGAAGCTGTGCCGTGGAAACCGAGTGGTAGCTGTAGCCCCAGACTTGTTGTCCACCTTGGGTGATTTTCGCACCTGGATTGGTCGGTTGGCCTTGGGTGGCGGGGTTGAGTTTATTGCTTGCCGTTTGTCGATCGGCACCATCCTTGTAACGCGATTGGAAAGCGATGGGGCCTGAGCCGCCATCTTCTGGATCGTCTGCCTTGGGGGCTTCGCCGTTGAACACGGTCAAGTCGATCGAGAGCCAATCGACGGTGATGTAGGGGTTGTTGATCGGATCATATTCCATGTTGGGATCGGCGAGGCGTTGCAAGAAGGCGGTGCGGACGTTGGTGTACGTGCCGGTGTCCTTCATGCTCGGTCCCGAGGGTGGATTCAAGACAGGGTTGATGGTTGGGTCGTAATCAAAGGGCTCGTCGGGGAACGTGCCGACACCGGTTCCGGAGCAATCGACCCACGAATCCGGGGGCAATTGGGTATCGCCGTAGCCGTAACGTCCATCGCTGCGACCTGCGATTTTGTCGTCGGGATTGAGGCGTTGGAGCGGTTTTCGGTTGACGGTCCAATAGCCTTGACCAGCGATCGGGTTGGGCATCGAGATGTTCAGACCGATGCCATTCTCGAAGCAATCTCCCCAGCGTTGGCCTGCGGGAGGCAAGGGGCTTTCGCTCGGCACATCTGCAGCGCAGATCAAGCCTTTGGGGGCCTTCATTGCGTTTTTCCATTCAGGCCGATATCGCAGAACGTCTTCGCCGTTCAAGAGCGTCGTGACCACGCTGCCAGCGTCGAGCGTAATCGACTGGTGGCTGGGGGAATTGACTGGTCGATTGGTGGAGAGGTTGGAACGTTGTAGTCGCGAGATCCACGGAGCGCCTGTATCCGGGTTGTTGGTCAGCGAGCCGACCACGGTTTCGCGGCGAGGTCCTACCACCAGATAGCTTCCGCCATCCATGAGAACATCGTCACCCACGGTGTTGGAACGGTTGTAGTAGACTTGGTGGCGCCGATTGGGGTTCAGGTCGTTGGCGTCGTTGCCTTGCAAGTTCGGAACGCGTGGGTAGTTCGACGGGGGTTGTGGGGTGAACCACACGATTCGCTCGAATTCTGCGCCCGTGGTCGAGTTTGCTACCAAGTCGTTGATGAGGCCTGCCCCGAGGTTGACTTCGGGATTGCTGCTGGTGGGATCGCCGGACAGGGCGGAGGTGCGGCTGAACTGGACCTCCGTTTGGTCCATCTTTGGATCGTTGGCGGCCGCTTGGTAGATCACGTTGGTTTGCTGCGTCGATCCGGTAGCGATCGGGTTGATGCCGATGCGCCAGACGGGCTGCGCGCCCCAAGTGGCACTGCTGGGAGCGAGTTTGCCCAGGTCCAAACGGACGGGGGTATTGGTTTGAATGCGGTAGAGCGAGGAAGGAGCACCCGCTGTGCGTTTGTCTTCTGGGAGGTAGGTCGTCCTCGGTGCATAAAGCTCGAGGAGCAACGAGCCTTGGGGGAAACGGTATTGATCCATGTTTGGATCTGGGTTCATGGGATCGTTGGTGGTCTTACCCGATCCACCATCCATATCGGTGTCTCGCAACCGCTTGTCGTGGAAGGCCAGCGATTCGGTGAGCAACAGCTCTGGGTTTTCCATGCCCCAAACGACCCCGATGTACTGGCGTTGGGAGTTGTCGGGCGAGTAGGTATTGTTCATGGCGTTGTAGACCATCAAGCGGTCGGGTGCCCAATACGCAGTGCGATTCAATCCGAGACCGCTATCGTTGATCCCGAACGGAAAGATGTCGTATTCGAAGCGGGTCATGGCGGCATCGGTATCGCGGAAGTCCACGACATTGACGGCCCATTGTGCAATGGCGCGGGCACGCAACCGCGCACGTTGCAAGGCGTTATTTACGTTCGCCATCGAAGGGAATTCGTAGTCGCGCGGGATGATCAATTGGCCCAAGCAATAGAGGTAGCGGGCCAAGAGCTGGCGCGATCCAAGAAACGGTCGGCTGACCGAATTGAAGGTGCGTTGCTCGCGGTTGTAGTAGCCGCTGATGGTGGAGGTTTGAAGATTGGGGTTGCCGTTGGCATCGACGACGAGTTTGACTTCTTTCTCGGGGCTAAAGCGCAGCTCGCGAGGATCGTCGACTTCGCCATTGGGCGTTTCTAATCCATTGGGTCCCGTGTATTGATTGTCGATGCCATTGCCGAACGGACGGTTGAGATCGAGGCGCAGGTTGCTGGCGAATTCCGGTGGGAAGAGTTCGTAGAGGGCTTCCAGGGAAAGCTGGGCTTCATCCTGCATCGGGTCTGGGATCGGGAACGATCGTTTGCGGTACCGTTGTTCGTGGAGCAGGCTCATGAAGCCAAGCAGATTGCCGGCATCCTTGAGGACAACCGGGCCATTCGCCGTTGGCGATACCGCTGCGGCCGCGAGTTTGGGATAGCGCAGTTCACCGCTGATGGTGGTGATCAACTTATTGACTTCGGAGCCCGACGAGATGCCGGCGGCTCGCAATCGATCTCGCAAGTGCGATGGAAGCGAAGCGGCATCTTCGTCAAAGCGTCGCAAGATGGCTTCGAGTTCGGCCAGAGGATTGGGGGTGTCAGCGTATGCGTGCTGTCCGGAACCCGTTTCGTAGGCATCCCCGATACGTTCGGAGGGGATGCCCGCGACGATGCCCATATCGGGATAAGCATCGGTGACGGTGGGATGGATGTAAGCGAGGTTGCCGTTTCGGTCGAACGCAGGGGCGACGGCGCCGCGACGGCCGATGGGTGCGCCGGGCATGCGACCGTGAACGAATTGGTTGTTGACCGCAGGGTCGATGTATCGCGTTTCGCGATCGCGGGCCATGCTCAACAAATCGTCGCCGTCGAACGAGGCTCCTGCGCCGCGCAGACCTGGAGACCGATCGGAGTTGATCAGATCCACGTTGGGGCTTCTCCATCGCCGCGCGCCATAGCGATCGTCGAACAGCGAGAAGTTGTTGATCGATGAGGAGAGCAGGTTCCCATTCAAACCGAAGAGTTGATTCAAAGAGATATCGGCGGGGCCAAATCCCATGCCTTGAGAAACGTTCGTCGGTGAGTTGCCTTGCAAGTCATTTCGCAAGAAGCCAGCGCTATCGGTGAAGGCGTTGAATCCGTCTTGGCCGGCGATGGTGTTGAACCCGGCACCTTGGACGCGATCGCCGTGCAAGTTGACGTTCAATCGGCTATCGAGGTCGGCGATGGTGACGGCGACCAAGGGCTTGAGCATCCGGCCATCGAACGAGTGCGTGGAGGGTAAGTTGAAATCGACCCAGACAGCTTCGGCCACGCCGTCGCCATCGTTGTCCACATCCCACGGGCCATTGATGAGGCTGGAAACGTACGCTCGCAGCGTGGCGACTTGCGCATTCGTGGGTGGGTTGGACCAAGTGAATCCATCGGGAAGTTTGGGATAGGTCGACGACGGGGAGAACTGAGGGTTGACGACGCGGCCGAATCGGTAGCTCATGACACGCGCGGTCGAGGCGTCGATCATCTGGAGCAGCTCAAAGACTTCTCCTTGCGACAACACGCTTGGGTCGCCGAAGAGGTTGGCGATGTAGTTGATGAGTTCGGGGCGATGGAACGATGGGATGATGTTGCGAACCCAAGAACCGTTGATGTTCACGTGGGTGTCGTGAGAGAGCCAAAAGTCGCGCCAATCCGGGACGTCATACCCTTCGTTGCTTTGGCCGCGGAGCAAGTTTTGGGAGGGGCGCAGTCGGGGCAGGTCACCGATTTCGGGGACGCCGATTTGGCCGGTGCCCGTTTCCGAGGCCATGATTTGCGGATTGTCGAGGTAGTCGTAGTGGGGCAGCAATGCGGGCGAGACCTTGCGAGCAGGATTGGTCGGAATCCGCATTACGCGACGGCTATCGAGGCTGCCGAAGCTGGGATTCATCGTCAACCCAGAGTTGTCGTTGGGATCGAGAGCAACCTCTTCGATGCCGATGCCTGCGTTGTTGAAGGCGGGGCCGTTGATGAGGCACTTGTAGCCTTGGTAGGCTTGGGACACTGGATCGTAGAAGTAGAAGAGGTTGCGCAGACCTTGGTTGTTCGGAAGGTTGATCCATGCAGCTAGCGGTCCAGAAAAGTTCTCAACCAAGTTGGTGCTCGGGTTCTTCCAACGGCCTTCGAGCACGCCGGTGACATTGGAGAGGTCGATGGCGATCGAGTAGTCGTAGTCGAAGGCATCGTTGCGAACGTAGGCCGGGTTCGACGGCGTGTTGGGATCGGGGACGCTGTCGGCGGGGCTGCGCACAAAGCCGACGTACTTGAGAATGCGGAAGGACTGGCCGGCCAAAGGACCTTCGAGAACGGTGAAGACGCGAGCGTTGTACCCATTTTCAATCGGGCTCAAGCGATACGTCCCAACGCCTCCATTGGGTTGGTTGGGGTCGCGGGGGTCGAGCGAGAGCTTGACGATCTCCACACCGGGATTGGGGCGTTGGGCGGTCGGAATCGGTGTCAATCGCAAGCACCAAGAGTCACGAAACGCGGGCGATACTTGAGGATAAGCGCGGTGTCCGAATTGCAACCGGATGGCGTTCGCGTCGTAGATGTCTTCGAACAGCGCGTGTTTGTAGGCAGCCGATTTCTGATCGCGCGTCCCGCGCACGATCTGCTTGATCGCATCGCGAGACAGGTTGCGAGCGGAGGTATTTCCTTGGTTGGCTCGAATGCGGGAGGCTTGCGCGCCGGCTCGGGACGCGCTGGCTGCGACGACATAGGTCACCGCCAGCAGCGAGAACAAGGCGAGCATGCCGAGCGCAAGGAGAAGCACCAATCCGCGCCGACGCTGGGATCGATGCAGGGGCCTTGATAGATTCGTTGGAGACAACCGTGAGTTCATAGGAAGAGCCATGGCAAAAGTCCTCTCTCTCGATTTTGTGTGTGTGGAGAGTGGGGGTGGCGTCGTGCGATTACTGCAATTCAATCTGACGCTCATAGACGTGGATCACGTCCTTGAGCAGGACCGCGTGGGTTTCAAACGTATTCGGACTTGGCGGGTTAGACGGTAGGTTAGCACCGGCCGCTTGCAAGTCCGCAATTTCTCCCTCGGTCCAGGACCAAGGTTTTCCGTAAAGTCTCACCGCAATGGATGTACCCGTATTGGCGACGCCGATGACACGGTACCAGCGATGGACTTGTCGATTGATCGTTGTGGAGTTGTTGACGGTTCGAGGCAGCAAGGTGCGGCGTGCAAATCGAGACAGCATGATCCAATCACCTGGGCGCACGGTGGAATCCGTATTGGGGTGGGTCGTGATAGCGACCGTGAACGATCCCGAGTTGATTGCATCCCCCGAAATCGAGTTCACGCGAAAGATGCGTTCGTTGGTTGGCAGATTGGTTGGGACGCCATTGGGAGCCGGGTTAGGGATGATCGAAAACACTTCGCGAACATCGCGTTTCGCGAACACCACCAACGCAACGTCAAACGAGGTTGGGGTGATCACAGGATGGTTCGCGTTGAGCGTTCCGGGATTGTTGCCCACACCGTCCCAATTCTCGATGGTGCGGGACGTTGGGATGATCGGAGTGTTGTCGGATGGAATGACGGTCATCAACCAGGAGACCTGTTGGGCTGCGGTCGGCGAAGAGATGAGTGGACTGCCGGGATCGCCGGAGAATCGCATGGAACGCAATGGACCGATGGCTTTGTTTCGAGTCGCGGGCTGGATCAAGTCACCGCCAAAGGAGGTCGCAAGGCTTGTGGCGGCGGGTTGACGCAACCAGCTCCCTGGAAAGGCAGCGGATGGATCGGTTAACGAGCCGCGCAACAACCGCGGTACACGAGCGCCGGGCTGAAACGTCAACGGACTGGTGCCCATCGGCAGGAAAGGGAAATAGGTTCGCTCAAACGGAGCGGTCAGACGGCTTCCGGAAACCCGAGACTGAAAGCCCCAAAACAGGGGGTCGATGCAAAAGCCGATGCCCATGGCTTCGTTTTGCGCGATTGCAGCTTGAAGCGAGTCCTGGGGAATAGGAAACGTCTCGGAAACGCGATCGTAAGCGGCCCGGATCGATGCAACCGAAAACTCGTTGTTGGCCGCGTCGTCGATCAAGCACCAGGGAGACTCGAGCGTCGGTTGCAAGATGCGCGTGCTATTGAAAACCGCAAGCGCGCTTTCGCCTGCTGCGAGCGCTTGGGTGATCTTGACACTATCCTCGGCTTGACGCCCTGCCAGCGGGATCAACGTCGCGACGGCCACCATCCCAACGAGGATCACCACCATCGAGAAGATGACTTCCAGCATCGTCAGGCCTAAACGCAAAGTACGTTTCATGATGGGTCTTGACCTTGGAAACCTATTGAGCTGTGGTGTTGGAGCTGTATGTGCCGCGCCGGGATAACTCGATCAAGTCCCCAAAGGTTTGGGTGGTTGGATCGAGCCCGAGGATGACCATCTGCGTATCGAGGCCAACGGCAGGGGCCGCTACTACCGAGCCGGACTTGGGTGAAAGGCGCAGGATGTAGGAGTTCAGATCCGTGAGGTTCTGTCGAACGCCGGATGCGAGAGCGAGGTTGAAGCCGGTTCGATTACGCGCGAGCACTTGCGGATCGGGATCGACCGCCATGTTGACTTGATCGATCTTGCCGATGTGCAGGAAGATGTCTTGAACCGCATCGATCCGAACCAATTGCCCTGCGTAGGTCGTGTCTCCGACTCTGCGTCGCTCGTTAGCCCAGAGGTGAGAGAGGTTGCCTTCGGGTGAGAACACGATGTAGACGGGACGCAATTGCTGTGGCATCAGCGGGGCCGAGGCATTGCCGATCCAATCGGATGCGAAACGGGCTCGGTAGTCGGATACGGGATTGAGCGCTCCGGTCGGATCTGGGACAGGGTCGATGATGGTTTGTTTGGCAACGGTTTGCGATGTGAACCGCTGGGAGTCGTTGCCGAATCCGCTCAAGGACAGATCGATGCACATGCCTTTGGGGAGCTGCACCATCTCCGAATAAATCGGTTTCGGACGCATGTAGATTTTGAATTGGCCGAACACCGTACCGGATGCAAATTCCTCGTAGGGCGCGATCGCGCGTTCGCCGCGACCATCGAGGCCTTGTTCGTTCATCACCGAGAACCACAAGCTGCCGTCACCTCCGGACGAAAAGTGCGTTTGGTGTGGCCGAGGGCTCCGCGGGGTAACAATCATGAACCGACGCGACGAGTTGCCAAACGAAATCTCATGACCGTTGATCAGGTACTCGCCGAGCAACCGATAGATGTCTGCCGTGGGCATCGTCGGGCTGTAGGCTCGAAAGATCCTAACTTCCCTTATCGGTTGGTTGGGGTTGAGCTGGTCGGCATCGATCAAGGCATCCTGGCCGGTATAGTTAGCGGTCGGGATGGCAGGGTTGATGCCGTCCCCCGGTTCGCGGGCTTCGATGACGATGGGCACAGATAGCAGGGAGTTGGTGATCGGCGCGGGTTCTTCGGCCAAACTGATGCGAATGCAACTGTTGTAGGTGACGAAATTGGAGTCTGGAGACACGATCGACGTCGAGGCGGTCTCGGAGACATATGCACCGGTTTGCGGGTCCCATTGAGCGCGCGACGACAAGCGTTCCAGGACGACCGCGACGGATCGATTCTTGCCGATTGCTCTGGCCCGGGCGGCTTCGATATAGTTCTTGACGACGATCGCAGCTTGGCTCGATTTGCGATCCGACAGCACGGTCTTGATGCTCGGCAACACGACGGCTGCGAGCACGGAAACCACGCCGACAACGACCAGCAGCTCGACCAATGTCAGACCGCGCCGCATCTCAGGCTTTGTTGCAGTTTGAGAAGCGATCATAGGGAAGCACCATTCAGGTCGTAATTGGTGATGTCGTCCTCATAGAACTTGGCCCGTTCAGGGATGATGGCACCAAGTCGATATCCGGAAAGGTCGACATTCGAAGCGGGAGGGCGAAGCCGAGGAAACCAAGGGTCTGGAGCTGTGAACGCACGTGCACCGCCGACTACGAGGCCTTGTTGTAGGGCGCGATAGGGAGCTGGAAACTCCACGTTGCAGGCAGACTGGGAGTAGTAGCGAGAACTGGTCGGAGCTGGCATCTGCGAATACTGGTGAAGGAAGTATTCCGTGCTGTTCGTGGCTTGCCTGATGGCATTCCTAAGCGCGGAGAGCGTCGTGGGATCGAACTCGAATCGCAGCCCGAATTGCCCATCGGCTCCGGACGAAACCACTAAAGGAAAGGTCCCTACATCGGGTTGCAAGCCTTTGAGGTTGGTGCTGCTGCTGAGCGAGAATCCGATGTCGGCTCGGGAGCGATCCAACGAATCGCCCGTGAAGCGACTCAGTTTGGTCCAAGGGTCGATCAGCGCTGGATCGAGCAAATCCGGATGGTAGCGCAAGGCTCCAGGAAAACCGGAGGGCCAGCGAATCCATTGAATCGGGCGACGGTTTGCATCGAGGAATTCCCGCAGCCCATCGCCATCGGTATCGCCGATCTCCGTGCGTCCGAACATCTCCATGGCACTGGTGCCGTTGAGGGTGGAATCCTCGACGATCAAGTACAGGAGTTCTGCGTTGGCATTGGTGACTTCCCAGTTGACAATCGGTCGAGAAACAGGGGAATCAGGCATTCGAAGGGCATTGCGAATGCGTGACATGCGGGTGGTTTCCGGGACCTGTGCAACCACCGGCACATACGCCGAACCATTCCAAAACTGGAGCCCCGTGGCTCGGAAGGTGGTCGGCAGCAAGCCTTCGTAGTCCAGCCACTCGGTGGTGTATTTGATGTCATCCGGATGATCCGGCATTTCGATGCACATGAGCTCGCGAAGGCCCGCCAATCGTGCGCGCTCGATGAGCAACGTGGCCGGCTCGTAGCCTGGCTGATTCGGGGCGAGCACCGGAACCGCATTGGCCGGAATGGGAGTTGTGAATGCGACCGGTAAGTTCTCGTACTCTTGCATCCGGGCAATGAGTACTTCGTGGATCTTGCGAATAGTGCTCATCGAACGCATCCGCGTCGCTTCTGCGGCCGCACCTCGGTACGCCACCAGAAACATGCTGGCTACGAAGCCGATCAAACCGATCGCCACCAGAAGCTCCACCAACGTCAATGCACGTCGGACGGAGGGATGCCTGCGCATTTTCGTTTGAGTATTCATTTCCGGGTTTCTCCCACCAAAACTCAAAGTGAGACGAGTATCGCGTTGCTTCCTACACAGAAGCAGCGTTTCGCTTGGCATCACAAAGACTCAGCAAATGTCGGGCCATCGATAAAATTCGAGATATTGTCGTCGACAGGACGGAGGTTTCCGAAGTCGTTCAAGTAGTAGCGAATCGGGGACGGGGCCGTCGGGGCGTAAAAGAACCCAGTTGTCGTGTTGAGTTGACAGGCGTTGCCCCCCGGGGTGTTAAACAAGTACAGCACGCGAGGATTGGAAGCCAACACCGAGGCTACCGACTGGCAGCCATACAACTTGTCATAACCAGCGTTCATCAACTGGAACGATTTGTCGTTGGCATAACGCAGCGGTTTTGGAGTGCCAGCCACGCTGTTGTTAACTTCGTTCGACAAAAACGGACGGACGCAATTGGGCGAACTAGCGACTGCTCCGGGGATGTGAAAATTGAAGTAGGACGTACCGAGTTGGTAGGTGCGCGAATCGAAGTACGTAATCGGTACACCGCCTTGCGCAATCGACGGTCCGTTGCCGACATAAACAGGTAGCAGATCGTTGGCGACCAGTTCCCCGTAAAGCGATTCGTCGATCGACGCGCGACCATCCGCCGAGAGGGTCAACCTCCCCGTCTTGAATTCAAAGAAGGCGTTCTCGCGCTGCGTGTTGTACATGTAGTAGAAAGGTCTGGTCGGATCGGTTTGATCGGGATTGGTCGTGAATGGACCGCCTGGGCCGGTCAACGGTCGCTGCGGATCGTTGCTGAAGCCACCCAAGAAAAAGACCAGTGCTTCTGCCGGATCGAACACGCGTCCGCCCAAGGGATGGGTACCGGTCAAATCGTTGTCGTTGCGAACGTATCCATTGACGATCGCATTGGCCGGATTGAGCATGTTGAGCTCGGTGATCAAGATGTTCGGAAACGCTTTGCGAAGGTGCGCTTCGACAATGGGCCAAGAACTGCCGTCGGGAGGATAGTCGCCGTACTTGGCTCGATAGTTCTCAATCGCATTGGCAATGTTCTGAATCTCGGCCGTTTGAGCTCGCTTGAGAATGGCGATGCGAGCCGCGTTCACGCCCCAGGCGAGCAACGAGACCAGGATTCCTAGAATCGCGATGACGATCAACAGCTCGACCAGCGTGAAACCCACGCGCTTCGAGCGATGATCCTTCACGATTCGACGCATGGAGGTTGAGTATGAGCGAGCCACAACGGTTCTCCAGAACAGAAAGGAAGCTACGGAGTCAAGGAAAAGGAGACGTGATCAGCAATGCCATTGCCCGGCAAATGGAGCCGGCATGAAGACACTGTCGGCTTGCCTGTGCGTGCGAACACGCTCAGGGGAAACTCTGCCTCGGAGCGAACGCTCCCAGGCAGACAACCAAGGAACCGAGGCTATTTGCTCAACTGCGTGATCAGCGAGATCAACGGCATGAACAACGAAACCACGATGAAGCCGACCGCGACCCCGAGGAACACGATCAACAACGGTTCGATCAACTTGGTCAAACCTTCGGTCATGACGTGGACTTCTTCGTCGTAGTTGTCCGCGATCTTGTAAAGCATCGTGTCCAATTCACCCGTCTCTTCACCGACGTCGATCATGTTGACGACGAGATCATCGATGACGCGGGAACGTGTCTTGAGCATGTACATCAAGGCGCAGGCGATCGCTCCGATAACGATCGTGCCCAAGCTCATCCAGAGCAACTGGCCCGCGCCTCCGGCATTCCCTTTGGTCATCACCCCGTCGGCGTTCTTGCCGGCACCACGGCCAGCGGTCAGGGCCACCGAGAGCATCATGATGCCTGGAAACATCCCCATCCAACACCAATAGAACAAGGACATCGGATGGAAGCCGAGGTAGGAGTTTTCCTTCATCGGCTTGGAAATGGTTTCCCCTTCGCGAATGGCTTCGGAGACCTTGGTGAAGATCCGCTCGAACATGGCGTTGCCCGATGTTTCGCGCGTGATGTTCAGAGCTTCCAAAATCGGCACACCGCTGGTCACCAGCGTTCCGAGCGTACGTGTCGTTCGGGCGAGGATGTTCTTTTCCACCAAACTGCCGAAGACGGGAATCTTGATGATGAACATGTCAAAGCCCATCCGACCGTGCTTGAATTTGCGGATGAGTTTGCCGACCAACCAAATCACTACCGGCAACAAGATCATCAGCCAGAAGTAGTTGACGACGTAATCGCTCATCGCGATGAGCAACACCGTGGGTGCTGGCAACGTCAGTTCGAACTCTTCGAACATCTTCTTGAACGTGGGAACGATGAAGTACATGATCCCTGCCAAGATCCCGGTCGCGACCAAAACGACCGCCACGGGATAGATCATCGCTCCCTTCACTTTGCGTTTGAGGGATTCGGCCCGTTCGAGGAACTCGGCCAGACGCTGGAGAATGGTTTCGAGGGCACCGCCCGCCTCACCGGCTTTGATCATGTTGACGTATAGCCGGCTGAACACCTTCGGGCATTTGGACATCGCCTCGGAGAGGGTCGAACCGGTTTCGATCTCATCGCAAACATCCATCAAGGCGTTCTTGAGTTTGCCTCCCTTGAGGTTGTTCTCCAAGATTCGGAGCGATCGCAAGATCGGCAGACCGGCGTCTTGAAGGATCGAAAGCTGGCGGGTGAAGGTGCAGATGTGTTTGGTCTTGGCACCGCCCATGGCGAAGGGGCGCTTCTTTTTGCCCCCTTTGGCGACGGTTTTGGTCGCTCCCTTTTTCAAGGAGAGCTTGGTGACGAAGTACCCCATCTGGCGGATGGTGTTCTGTGCATCTTCTTCGCTTGGAGCCTCGATAACGTCCTTGATCTCCTGGCCAGTTCGATCCATCGCTTCGAATTGATACATTGGCATGGTCGAGGTCCCTCAATTGGGCTGAAAAGAAAAGGGTTGGAGGATGATGGAGGTTTTGGATTCGTGGATTCCGAAGCGACTGGCGTAGGAATCGGGGTCTGAAGCTACCGTGACTTCATCATTCGCAGCGAAGCGTGCAGAATCCAATTTGGGGGTGAATGTTTGCGGGGGAGAGGAGTTTTTCGGAGGGCGGGGCGCGATGGCCACACCCTCTTGGCGGTCGCTCGAGAACGGCATCAGCCGTCATGAACGGTTTCGCGGACGACTTCTTCGGCCGTGGTCAGTCCTTCGAAGACGAATTTCTTACCGTAGTCGCGGAGGGTGATCATGCCATAGTGAACCGCTCGGGCTCGCAGCTCGTCGGTGGTGACGTTTCGCAGGATCATGTCGCGCAAGTCATCGTTCATGACCATGAGTTCGAACAATCCGATGCGTCCCTTGTAGCCGGTGTTGTTGCAGGTGTCGCAACCCTTGCCGCGGTAGAACTTGGTGTTCGGGGTGATCTCGTCTTGAACGCCGAGTTCGTTCAACAGTTCCAACGGCGGCTCGGTCTCTTCTCGGCACTTGACGCAGATCCGGCGCACCAGCCGCTGCGCCAGAATGGCTTCCACGGTTGCGGTGATCAAGAACGTGGGGATTCCCATGTCCTTCATCCGCGTGATGGTGCTCGGGGCGTCGTTGGTGTGAAGCGTGCTAAAGACCAAGTGCCCGGTGAGGGAGGCTTGCACGGCGATTTCGGCGGTTTCCAAATCCCGGATCTCACCGACGAGAATGATGTCGGGATCCTGACGCAGGATGGCGCGCAAGCAAGATGCGAACGTAACGCCGATGTCGTGATCGATTGGAATTTGAACGATGCCGTCGATGTCGTATTCGACCGGATCTTCGGTGGTGACCAGCTTTTCACTGATCTCGTTCATCTCGGACAGGGCCGAGTAGAGTGTCGTGGTCTTGCCCGACCCCGTGGGGCCGGTGACCAGCACGATGCCGTTGGGCCGACGCATGATGGTGCGGAAGTGGTTCATGGTGACCTCGTCCATACCGACCTTGGTCAACGACAGATTCACCACGGTGCGGTCGAGGATCCGCATAACCACGCTCTCGCCGAACATCGTCGGCAACACGCTGACGCGCAAATCGACCGGGTGACCACCGACCATCAACTCGATCCGACCGTCTTGGGGCAGGCGTCGTTCGGCGATGTCGAGGTTTGCCATAACCTTGATTCGAGTGGTGATGGCAAAAGCCAAGTGCCTGGGTGGAGGCACCATTTCGTAGAGGACCCCTTCGGCTTTGATGCGAATGCGAAACTCGTCTTCGAACGGTTCGAAGTGAATATCGCTGGCGTGGTCCTTGATCGCCAACAGCAGCACCAGGTTGAGCAGCTTGCGCACCGGCGCGCTATCGGCCAATGCTTCCGCACCGTCGAGGTCGAACTTATCGCCTTCGAGTTTGCTCGCGGCTGCGAACAGTTCTTCGTCGGCGGCTAGTTCCGCAACGATCTTTTCGACGCTCAAGCTTTCGGACGAATAGAAGCGATCCAATGCGGCCTTAAGCTCGCGTTCGGTCGCTACGACCATCTCGATGTCCAATCCAAGGAACGTTCTCAGTTCGTCTTGGATGGTCAAGTTCTGAGGGTCGCAGGTGGCCACGGTCAATCGGTGGCCGTCGAATCGGACTGGCACGACCCGGTACAACTGAGCCATTGTCTCGGTCAATCGCTCCAGCAATTCCTTGGAGATTTGCGTATCGCCGATCGACACGACCTTCATGTTCATCTGTTCGCCGAGGGCCTGCGCCAACTGCTCGTCGGTGATCAGCGCCATGTCTTCGGCCAGTTTGCCCAACAGCGCACCGGGCTGCTGCTGTTGCTCTTCGAGGAGCAATTGCAACTGGTCGTCGGTGATGAAACCCATGTCGACAAAGATCTGTCCAATTTTTCGTGTGGCCATCGGTCGGGTTCACCTGAACAAGAGAAGGGGAGAAAAGGATTGTGGAAGCAATGGAACGGGATTCGGCCAACGGCGCGTTGGATGCGTGTCTACATCGCGAGCATCAATGGCCGTGGTCGAAATCTTCTTCTTCGGTTGCTTCGTCTTCGATTCCGCGCCGGGCATTGACGATCCGCTTGGCCAAGTCGTCGGGGCGATGGGCTTTGGCCAAGATGTCTTCAACGGTCACCTTGCCATCGCGCCAGAGGTTGAACAGCGAGTCGTCCATGAGTTGCATCCCGAACTTTGCCCCGGTTTGAATCGCAGATCCGATCCGGAACGTTTTGTTTTCGCGGATCAAGTTCGCGATACCGGGCGTGACGACGAGGACTTCGTACGCCGCACAGCGTCCGCCACCGATTCGAGGAACCAGGGTTTGCGCGACGACGCCGAGCAAGCTCGTGGAAAGCTGGGTGCGGATCTGATCTTGCAAGTTTCCTGGGAACGCGTCGATCAAACGGTTGACCGTGCCTTGGGCGCTGTTGGTGTGCAACGTGCCGAACACGATGTGACCGGTTTCTGCGGCGCTGATCGCCGCCGAGATCGTTTCCAAGTCCCGCATTTCACCGACGAGGATACAGTCGGGGTCCTGACGCAAGGCGCGGCGGATGGCTTCCGAGAAGCTCGGCACATCGACGCCGACTTCGCGCTGGTTGATCGTCGACTTCTTGTGATCGTGATAGAACTCGATCGGGTCTTCGATGGTGATGATGTGGTGGTCGTGATTGATGTTGAGGTAATCGATCAAACTCGCCAGGGTGGTGCTTTTGCCCGAAC
>JBKCUI010000127.1:0-2250 GCA_046318495.1 Pirellula sp.
GCGTGTCGAGTTCGCTGCGGAGGCGGATGCCAGTGTCGAAGAGGCCAGCCGTCAGCGGCACCGAGCGGGGCTCCGGCGGCTGCGGCGGCGTCCGGCAATTGTAGGCGATATGCATCGACTGGAGTTGCCGTCGCCGCACCCCGTTCGGAGGAGCGGCGGCCTGGCTCTGCGCCTGCAAGTCAGCGAGTTGGGCGCGATAGCCCCGGCATTCCGGCGGAGCGCTCGCGATGAAGAAAAGGCCGGTTCGATCGCAGCCGATGGAGCGCATATGGGCAAAGAGCCTCTGCGCCTCGACCGCGGCGCGCTGGGCCCTTTGCTGCTCGCGGGCCGAAGACGCCCGGCTGCCCGCTGCGAGCTCGGCCTCGATGGCGCGGCAGATATCGGCGAAGGCCGCGCCGCCGAGCATGAGAAGCATGCCGAAGGCCGCCATGAGCCGCCGCAGCGGGGAGCGAATGCAAACCGATCGTGGCATGAACTCCAGCCTTTGCATGCACTCTCGCGGGCGGCGGCTATGACGGAAACCCTCCTATCATGCCCTGTGCTGCGTTAGCGTCCGGTTAAATCCGGTGCAGCTTCAGGGCCTCTTCGGTCAAGCGATCGATGATCATGTCCAGTTGCCGCCGCTGCGGCTCGTCGAGGGCCGCCAGGAGATCTGTCTGATAGGCGAGGGCGAGCGGCACGATCTCGCCATAGACGGCGATGCCGGCTGGCGTCAGCGCGATGAAGGCCTCGCGCTTGTCCTGCGGGTTGGGCGACCGCTCGACCAGCCCGCGCGCCTGCAATTGCATGAGGGCGCGGCTGACTTTGGTCTTGTGCATCTGGCTGTGCTCGCCGATCGCCTTGGCCGTCGCGCGGCCGAACTGGCCGAGCGTCGCAATCACCCGCCAGCCGGGGATGTCCAGCCCGAAGCGGGAGGAATAGACGCGCGCCAAGCCTTCGCTCACCTTTGCGGCGGCGACGTTCAGGCGATAGTGCAGGAAATCTTCGAGCAGCAGCTGAACCGGCGGCTCGGGCTCGCCTGTCATGCCGCGGCAGGCTCGTAGCGGGCGACTTTCTGCTCGATGGCGCCGAAGATTGAATGGCGCCGGCTGTCCATCATCTCGATGCGCACTGTGTCGCCGATGGCCATGAAGGGCGTGATGGGCTTGCCATGGCGGAGCGCCTCCACTGTGCGCTGCTCGGCGATGCAGGCATAGCCATGGCCGCCCTCGTTGATGGGCAGGCCCGGCCCGTCGTTGACGTCCTTGTTCGAGACCGTGCCGGAGCCGATCACCGTTCCCGCCTTGAGCGGGCGCGTCCTTGCCGCATGGGCGATGAGATCACCGAACGAGAAGGTCATGTCGACGCCGGCGTTGGGCCGGCCGAAAAGCGCGCCGTTGAGCATCACGACCAGCGGCAGCAGCACCTTGCCGCCAAGCCAATGCTCGCCCAATTCGTCGGGCGTGACCGCCACCGGCGAGAAGGCCGAGGACGGCTTCGACTGGAAGAAGCCGAAGCCCTTGCCGATCTCCTCCGGGATGAGGTTGCGCAGCGAGACATCGTTGACCAGCATGATCAGCCGGACATAGGCAATGGCGTCTGCCGGCGAGATGCCCATCGGCACATCGCCGGTGATGACGGCGATCTCGCCCTCGAAGTCGACGCCATGCGCCTCATCGGCGATCAGGACCGCGTCGCGCGGACCAAGGAAGCTGTCCGAGCCGCCCTGGTACATCAGCGGATCGGTCCAGAAGCTGCGCGGCATCTCGGCCTGCCGGGCTTTGCGCACCAGTTCGACGTGGTTCACATAGGCCGAACCATCCGCCCATTGGTAGGCGCGCGGCAGCGGGCTTTCGCATTGCCGCTCGTGAAAGCGCTCGGTGGGCACGGCATTGCTTTCGATCGCCTGAGCCAGATCCTGCAGGCGCGGTCCGGCGTGATCCCAGCTGTCGAGCGCCTCCTGCAGGGTTCTTGCCGCGAAGGAGGCATCGGTGCAGCGGGTGAGATCACGGGAAACGACAACAAGCCGGCCATCCCTGGTGCCGTTCTTCAAAGTCGCAAGCTTCATTGTCGGGAACCCGGGTTTGTGCTTGTTTGGATGTAAGGTCGCGGACCGAAGGCCATAAGACAACCTTTCCAGGAGAAATTGAACAATGAAAATACGCCGTTTACAAACTGTCGGCGCAGACTCGGCTGAGGCAGAAACAATCGCAAGTCCTGCCAACGACCAGTCCATGCCCGATTTGAAATAGCGTCTGACCTCGATCTTTC
>JBKCUI010000128.1:0-30326 GCA_046318495.1 Pirellula sp.
AAACATCCCTCGTTAT
The DNA here is from genome assembly GCA_046318495.1 of Pirellula sp. Taxonomy (GTDB): domain Bacteria; phylum Planctomycetota; class Planctomycetia; order Pirellulales; family Pirellulaceae; genus JBKCUI01. Next base: position 17 of record JBKCUI010000128.1, read on the forward strand.
CGCCGAGTGGATGTTTTGTGATCTCGGATTGACCAACGCCGAGTCGCGTACGCTGCGAGACTACCTCACCCAAAGACATGCCAAACTCGCCGCCATGCTTGCATCGCAAAATGTAGCTCAGGCTACATTTCAGCCCGTCCGGGTGGCGGCCCCTCCGCAATTGCAGATGCTCCACCCCGGCTTCACCGTCCATCGGTTGCCGATTGAAATCACGAACGTGAACAACGTCCTGACCCGATACGACGGAACTCTCGTCACGCTTGGATACAACGGCGACATCCATTTGCTGCGGGATACCGATGGCGATGGACTGGAAGATCAAGCCAAGGTGTTTTATCGGAATCAAGGCTCCCTGCGCGGTCCCATCGGCCTGCAGTGGACCCAGCGCGGCGACGGCCGTGGCCATGGGGCCTTCGTCGCGAGCAAAGGCAAAGTCTCGTTCTTGCGCGACAACGATGGTGACGATGTGGCCGATGAAGAGCTCGTCATCGCCAAGGGGTGGGAAGAGATCACGCAAAACGTGGATGCGGTGGGCTTGGCGATGAGCCCCGATGGTTCGCTTTACTTCGGACTCGGCACCGCGAACTATGCCAATGCGTACTTGCTTAACGAGGCCGGTGTATCCGCATACGACTTGAAGAGCGATCGGGGCACGATCCAGCGCATCGCCCCGGACTTCTCGCAGCGCGAGACGATCTGCACCGGTGTACGGTTCCCGATCGGCATCGCGTTTCATCCCGATGGCGAGTTGTTCTGCACCGACCAAGAGGGAGCGACATGGCTGCACAACGGAAATCCGCTGGATGAACTGTTGCATATCCAGCGCAACAAGCACTTCGGGTTCCCACCGAGGCATCCACGGCACAATCCGTCGGTTCTCGATGAACCGTCGGTATTCGACTATGGACCGCAGCACCAATCGACGTGTGGTTTGTTCTTCAATCGCGGCGTTAGTGATCCGATGCGATTCGGCCCGGAGGCTTGGGGGGAAAATGCCATCGTTTGCGGAGAATCGCGAGGCAAGCTGTGGCGCACACAGCTCGTATCGACGCCGCATGGCTACATCGGTCAAACGCAATTGATCGCCTGTTTGCAGATGCTCACCGTCGATGCTTGTTTGACCGGCGATGGCGCGATTGTGGTGGCATGCCATAGCGGTCCGCCCGATTGGGGCACAGGTCCGGCGGGAATCGGGAGTTTGTTCAAAGTAAGAACGGACAAAACCGACGTTTCCAGGCCGGTCTTTGCATGGCAGGAAAGTCCGAACGAGATACGCGTGGCGTTTGATCGCCCGATCGATCCGACGGCTTGGCGCGCGGTATCGAGCCAGATTCGAATTGAAGCAGGCCAACACGTCAGGGCAGGAGATCGATTTGAGAATCTCGTTCCACCGTATGCGGTCGTGCAAGCACAAAGCGTCAGCCCGCGACGGGAGGTCCCCATCGTCGGCGTTGGGATAACCTCGGATCTGCGAACGATGTTGATTCAGGTCCCTCCTCAGACCAGCGATGAAACGTACGCCATTACCTTTCCCGGACCGACGACCGCCACCACTCCGAAGTTGCACGCAGTTTCGCAACTTGCCGAGATCGATATCGACGTCAATCTGCACGGGGTCAGGGCAGCTTGGAGCCCGAAAAACAATCCATCAGCCATTCGCGAAGTGTGGTTGCCGCATGTCGATCTAAGTGTCGCGAGAAAACTCACGGCACACAGCGCGAGCCACGACGCTTTTTGGAAGGAACTCGAAGGCGCAGGGACCTTGGTTCTCAACACTCGCATCGATCTTCGCGACATGCTGCGCCCCAAAGTGCAACCGGGATCCAAGATCGATTATCAGTGGCCCGAGGAAATCGTTTCCTTGAATTGGCTGGGGCCCGATGCTTATTCCGTCGTTCTCGAATCGCAACTGCGTTCGAGCTCGGGAGCACTCGCGGTGGAGGCCAACGCTTCAAAACCGGATGCGGTCCGCAGTCCGACGGTCAGCGTGGGTTTTCCGGCGGTGCAAGGGACCGGACCGTTGGAAGACATCGTGTTCTCGATCCGCAAAGGGGAAGGGGATCTCACTGGCTGCGACACGTCCTTGAGCTTCAGGACCAACGAAGATCCAACGCTGCGCGCCATTCCGCTCCATCGTTTCCAGCTTCCTTGGTCCAGCGATCAATTGCAAGATGCAAACAGCCCGCCCGTTCCCGTTCAGGAGTTGGTAGGAGGCAATTGGGGCCGTGGTCGGCGACTCTTCCATCGCGAGGATGTCGGTTGCATCAAATGCCATACAGCGCCGGGGTCCGGCAGCGCCCCGCGAATCGGTCCAGATTTGTCCAATTTGATGCATCGAGATTATGGATCCGTCCTGCGCGACATCCGCAATCCGAGTTACGCCATCAACCCCGAGTTCATCGGGCATCAGATTCGAATGCAGGATGGAACGGTTCTCACTGGCGTGCTGCGCGACGACGGCGGGCGATTGGTTCTAGGAGATGCTCAAGGAAAATCGATCGAGATCGATCGCGATCAAGTCGAGACGATGCAGCCGATGGCCAGTTCGGTGATGCCAAACGGACTTCGCGACAAATTGGCTCCAGACGAGATTCGCGATTTGATGACGTACCTGATGACGGCACCGCCGCAGATGCCTATCGCAGGAACGGTGGAGGCACCGCCGAAGCGAACGGCAGCGGAGGTCGCGGCCGTGTTGCAAGGAGCCGAGCCGCTGGAAATGCCGCTCAAGCCGCTGCAGATCGTTTTGGTGGCGGGCCCGAAAGACCATGGTCCAGGCGAACACGATTACCCGGCTTGGTTGATGCAGTGGGGGCAATTGCTAACCGCTGCTGAAGCTGTGACCGTGGAGGCAGCATGGGAGTTTCCCAGCGACGAACAGATGAAACGGGCGGACGTGTTGGTGTTCTTTCAAAAGGGAAGTTGGAATGCAGAGCGCGCGCTTGCCATGGATGCGTATCTGGAACGGGGGGGCGGAGCCATGTACATGCATTGGGCGGTCAATGGCAGCGATCAAGTCGCCGATTTTTCCAAGCGGATCGGATTGGCATCATGGGGAGGCAAGATCCGATATCGCCACGGCCCGTTGGTGCTCAAGGTCGACGACCGGTCGCATCCGATCATGCGCAATGTTCCAGACTTGGATCTGCTCGACGAAAGCTATTGGCTTTTGACCGGAGATCCGCAACGAATTGGGCTGCTAGCGTCCAGCGACGAGGACGGTGAACCGCGTCCGCAACTCTGGACGTACGAGCCTGGCAACGGACGCGTTTTTGTTAGTATTCCAGGTCATTACAACTGGACCTTTGACGACCCGATCTTTCGCACGGTAGTGCTGCGCGCGATGGCTTGGACGGCTCGCGAACCGATCGATCGATTCAATGAGCTGGTACCGCTCGGGGCACGCATTTCGCGGTAGCCGCCAAGCGATGGACGATCGCTTGAGGAAAGAACGATTCAAGGGGCCCTTGAAGTCGGTAGAAATTCTCGTGAGATTTTCTTACACTAATCGACGTTCTAAGGGCCGTTTCTCGCGCGCTGTATCGTTTCAAGTCCTACCATCAAGGAGCCCCATGCATGAAATCAAACGCTCTGCAGCGGGATCGTCGTTCTCCAAACTTCCTAGGACATCGATTTTCGGGCAAACGATGGGAAGGATTCCCTAGTGGTTTTCGCACGCTGCGTATCGAGCGGCTAGAGTACCGTTGCGTGTTTGCGGCTGCGAGCTTTGGCAACGATACGGATGTGTTGACACTGGATGCCTCGATGCATGACCACGACGAAGCGGACATGGTCGCGGACGCACGCGGCTGGCTGCATTGCGTACTGCCCACCGTCCCGCCTCCTGCGATTGACCCTGACAGCAATTCCGGTTCCAAATCGAGTGGCGATTCTTGGTTCACACCGATGGGGCTGACGGTGCCAGTCTTTCACTCCAATCCTTCGGCATCGCTCAAGATCTATTTGGATTTTGATGGACACACCGTCCAAGACACGGCTTGGAACAACCAGAACTACAACGGTTCGGTCTCACCCAATCCGATCCATGCACCGGCCTACAGCATGGACGGTGATTACAACAATTTCTCAGCGGCGGAACTGACATCGATTCGAGAGGTATGGGCGCGCGTCGCCGAAGACTACGCCCCCTTTAATGTCGATGTTACGACCGAGTATCCCAGTCAAGGCGAATCGATTTTCACGGAAGGCAGCAGAGCGATCAGGGCCTTGATCAGCACCGATTTTGATGCCATCACCAAAGTGGCTTGGTACTCCAATGCGGGCGGAGTGGCTTACCTCAATAGCTGGACGTGGAACGACGCATCTCCGGTTTGGGTTTTTGCCAATCAGCTCGCCGGCGGCAATACAAAATACGTGTCAGAAGCCGTGTCGCACGAAGTGGGACATGCGATGAATCTCAAGCACGATGGTCGTATCAGTCCCAGCGAGGGATACTATCAAGGTCACGGATCGGGAGCGACCGGTTGGGCGCCCATTATGGGAGTGGGCTACTACCGCGATCTCGTGCAATGGAGCAAAGGGGAGTACCCCTCAGCAAACAATAAAGAAAACGACCTTGCAATCATCAACGCCAAACTAGGGACGCGTTCCGACGATTTCGGAAACACCGCAGCCTCAGCCTCCAGCTTGACCGTCGCAGCGGACGGATCGATTGGAGCTTCGGGAGTTATCGCAACCGCCAACGATGTCGATGCGTTTCAGTTCGTGACTCAGTCAGGAGAGGTGTCGCTGGTGGCCAGCCCCTTTGAATTTTCGACAGGCAAAGCCAACCTCGACGTTCAAATGACGTTGCTCAACAGCGCCGGAACCGTCGTCGCGTCGTCCAATCTAGCAACAGTGCTCAACGCGACCATTTCCATGACGCTGACCAAAGGCGTGTACACGGTGCTGCTGGATGGTGTTGGCCGAGCCGCCGTTAGCGGCGATCCTGGATACACCGATTATGGATCGCTCGGACAGTACAGCTTGTCGGGGACCGTGATTAAGAATCAGTCCCCCGAGCTTACGGTCAATGCGGGTTCAGTATCGGGTTGGGAAGGGGCGACTCTGACCATGGGAGGCACATGGTCCGATCCCGATTTGGGCGATGTCGTAACCATGGCGGCTTCCGTTGGAAATCTAGTCCAGAACCCAAACGGCACATGGAATTGGTCGATCACCGCAGGGGATCAACAAGCACCAACGACCGTCACTATGACTGCGACAGATGACTTAGGGGCAGTCACCTCAACGACCTTTACCTTTGAGTTCCTCAATCAACCGCCGCAGCTAACTGTAGGCCAAGCCTCAGTGCGCGGAGCGGTGCTTTCCACCTTGACCAACTCGGGAACATGGCAAGATGTTCCGGGTGACAACGTCGTCTTGGCGGCCTCGGTCGGCAGCATTCAAATGAACAGCGACGGCACGTGGTCGTGGTCGTATCAGCCGACCAGCGCACAGTCGAATCAATCCGTGACCGTCACCGGCACAGACGAAGACGGCGGTTCATCCTCGGTGAGCTTCACCGTGGATGCGTTGGTAACCGTCGTTCGCGCCGGCGTGTACTATCGCGGTTCCGTTTTTGAAAACAACGGGGTCGATGCAGCCATCGACTCGAGCATCGAGCTAGCCAAATCCGGGTCGACATCGCAATTGCTCGGATACAACAATCTCATCAACAGCTCGCGAGGCATCAACGGCTTGGTATTCGACGTCGCGGGGCTCGAATCCACCAACTTGACCGCTAGCGATTTGATTTTCCGAGTCAGTCCAAAGGGGGCTTTCGACGAAGCGTCCATCCCCCCCAGCAACTGGCAACAGGCACCACCACCGACCGCCATCGTAGTGACTGCGGGGACGAACACAACGCCATCGAGGATCCGCTTGGAATGGACGGACAATGCGATCGCCAATCAGTGGTTGCAAGTGCGTGTGTTAGCGAATTCACGAACGGGGTTGATCGCGCCGCAAACCTATTATCTCGGACATCTACTCGGTGAATTGACCGGAGTGTTCTCCAGTAACCGCTATTTGCTTCAAATGGCCGACGTTCTGGCGATCCAGCCTAAAGTCGGCAGTTTAGCCAACGCCAGCAGCCGCTTCGACATCAACAAGAATGGCTTGGTTCAACTCAGCGACTTGAGCCTGGTACGGTCGATGGTCGGGCTCGGAATCTTGAGGAATATCACCATCCCGGCTGCCGGTTCGGGATCGGAAGGCGAGGGAGTCCAGAGCGCATGGCCGAGCACAGTCGCTATGCCTTTTGTTGCGATCGCGACTGAAACGCTTTCCCCAACGATCGGAGCGAGGATAACCTCCGAGATCTTTACCGTAGAGCCGGAGTTGGAGCAAAGCCGCAATGAGCTCCCGAAACAGAACATCCGCGATGTGGACGCGATTGCGGCCCTAGTCGCGGATAGCGTGATGGCAAAATGGACCGTCGATGCTGACACGAGGTGTCGCAAACGTCATCCGTGGGAAAAGGATACGAGCATGAACCCGCAGGCGGACGAGAAGCGAGCCGACGACTTATCGCTTCCCCTGGCAGAATGAATCAGACGAGAAATGCGAGTCAAGTTGCAAACGCATCCAGAGACGCGATTGCAACTTTCTGATCGTTCCCGGACCGAATTGCATGGCAGTCCGTAAGGCTCACGAACCCAAACCATACTCGAGAAGAGCCGAGGAACTCGCAATTGCAAAAGACATCTCGGCCGACGTTTTGTGTGCCGTCGGCGTATGGGAACAGGGCCCGATACGCCGTACGTTCTCGCAGCCCGCAAGCGAGCTAGTTGGTGCGTGGATCAATCCCATATATGCCACCGATCTCCACGGTCGGCAATGTGGGTTTGGACAACCAAGGCTTATCTTGAGCGTACCATTGGTTGCCCTCAAAACGGAATGTTTTGGGCTCGGTTTTGCTGCCGATGTTAATGTCCACCACGATGTTGGCCCGCATGAAGACGATCTTATTGTTCTTGATGAGGACGTTTCGCGTCGGCACAAAGGTAGTCGCCGTGTTTTCGTTGAGGATGCGAAAAATCCACTTGGTCGGGAAGAGAATGGTGTTGTTGCTGAATTCGGCTCCGTCGACACCAACGAACGCGGTCGCGCACACTCCGCCTGAAATTGTGTTTCCACGCACCGTGACACGCGTGGCTTCATAGACAGCGCCAAGCGGACGAAACAGGTTCGTGTCCGTGCGACCGCCAACGTTGATTGGACGCTCGGTAACGTTTGTGAACTGGCTGTTTTCGATGATCACATCGCTGCTGCCACCCTTGACTTGCACCCCCGTTGTTTGTGTAAAGCCCGTTTTCGCGGTGAACGTGCATCCGGTGATCAAAACGGTGTGGCAGCCCACCATGTCGATCCCGTCTCCCCCCCATCCATTCACCGAGCAGTTGCGAATGGTCAACTGATCCAACCCTGAACATTTGATCCCGTCCAGATTGCCTGCAGGACCGATATCGGAAACCTCGACATTCTCGATCGTGATGCCGACAACCCGTCCTTTTGTCGGACCGCCGTCGTCGAGATTCAGCCCATTGTCGGTTTGCCCCTTGATTTTTAGGTTTCGCAGTGTGGCGTAGTTGCAACGCACCAACTGCATGGCGGTTGTTCCACCTTGGATGAGCGGCTTGTTGGTTGGATCCAAAGCTTCGAAGGTGACGCGTTCCGCGTTCACTACATAATTGTTCCCGGAGTACACCCCAGGCGCCAGCTTGATCACCTGTCCGGGCTTGATGTTTCGGATCGCCGTCTTGAGAGCCGCCGAGTCGCGTACGATCACTTCTTCTGATTGTGCGACACTCGCCAGACACGTGGTCGCGATCAACGAAAGATGAGCAAGAAATCCGTAATTCATTAGGAACCTCTCTGCGCAGTTGCAAAAAAAGAGTGTGGTGCAGGCAGGCGTGCATTGCCACTATACAGAACAGCAAGGCGAATGCCGAGCATACCCAACCGCTGCATGAATTGCCGAGACGATGCGCAGTTTCCCGATCGCATTTCAAACTGCGATCGGCGGGTAGACGGTACAAGCTGCGATCTAGAAACGAAGATACTTCGGTTGGTGGCGGCTTGATGAACACATCGCAGGAAAAGTATGCACTGAGGCCCTGCGTTCGGACTCGCAATGAAAGCAGTTCGAAAGACTGCGAAGATGGTTCGCGGGCGATCCCCACAAAGCCCGAAGCTTGCGAGCGCTACCCCACAATATTTTCTCGGGTGCCGTTGGACAACTAGGTTTGTCCCGAGCGACCTGAAGCGAATGACCTCAGCGATCCGCCATCGAGGGTCTTCCAGCCGTGCTCGCGCCGGCTCTATGTGGCAACCGGTCACATCGGTGCAATCCACTACGACAACTTGACATGGCGCAGCAAGCTTGCCGAGGACGCGCGGACGACGGAGCCAAGCATATCAGTAGTCGATGGCTTCGTCGTCGACTTCAGGTGGCCTCTTGATGTCCTTCATCATCGAGGTGATGACTTCGATATAGCGTGTGATGGCTCCGCGATAGTCTTTGGCAGCCATGGCTTGATTGCCTTGAGCCACCAGTGCTTTCATCGCAGGGAGGGTCGGGATCGGCTCTCGACCTTTGGTCCAGTCCATCAATTCCTCGACAACGCGTTGGAGTTGCTGACAAAACTCAAGCGTTGGCTTGATCTGGTATTTGCGATGCGGACCTTTGCCGAACTGATGCCCGGAGGGACCTGCAGGTTGGTTCAATTGCATCTTCAGCCAACCGGAGAAACCTGCCACAACGGCGGCCCCTGCCGCAATGAGGCTGAGGGGGTACTGCATCAGCAATGCCAGTACGATGGCTGCCAAGGCACACACGGCGGCAGTGATGCCAAAAGCTAGGGGATAACTTCCACTGAAGGGCACCGTGTGGGTTACCGATTTGGCGGGATCGACCAAGGAGTTATCGGTCGCTTCACCGACGACGACGGTGATGTTGTCGGGACCACCTCGCAGATTGGCCAAGTCGACCATGGCTCGTACAGCGAGGTTCAAGTCGGGGGTGCCGAGCAACACGCCGATCTCTTCATCGCTCAGTTGCCCGCTCAACCCGTCGCTGCAGAGTAGAAATCGATCGCCACGCTGGATAGCAAAGGGACCTTCGAGGTCGACCTCCACCGATGCGCTAGGGCCGAGCGAACGGGTGATAACGTTTTTGGGTATGTTGACGGTCCAATTGGAGTCTGGGTTGAGCTTGTTGGAAGCTCGCACCTCCCAAACCAGCGAGTGATCGAACGTCAACTGCTCAAGTGTGGAGCCTCTGAGGCGATAGATGCGGCTGTCACCGACATGTGCGACCACGGCCCCGATCGGCAGGATCGCGAGAACCGAGGTCGTGGTTCCCATGCTGCGAAACTCGGGATTGGCTTGTCCGCGACGATAGATTTCTTGGTTGGTTTCCTCCATGGCGCGCAGCAGAGATGCGGGAGCATCGCCACGATTCAACTTGGCGTAGTGGTGCGGTACCAATTCGACGCTCAAGCGGCTGGCCAGCTCTCCTGCGGCATGGGCGCCCATACCATCCGCCACGATCAACAAGTGCCCCGAGCGTTCCCACTGTTCGCGATCTTCGGCGACGATGACGGCAAAGCTGTCCTGATTCGAACTACGACGCATGCCCACGTCGCTGGCCGCAGCGGTCGCAAAGGTTTTGGACCAAGCAGAATCCTTGGCGGAACTTTGGGTTTCGCGATGGGATGGATTGGAAGTCAACTGGCGATCCGCTAGTAGTTGGTACGAGAGTGCCGAATTCCCCCCCGGAGATATGCAACATACTCGACGGGATGGCGCGTCGAAAGGAACTCTCATGCACGCCGGGTGCTTTCGCGTTCGATTCGGACCGCAAAATCCTACAATCGTGCAACTTAGGAAACAACTTGGGGAGCCAGCAAAGTCGCACGGATTCCCCGTGGTTGTTACCCTGCTCCAATTCCCTCTGTTCCAAGTCACGTTTCAGTTCGCAACCGGGCAGTTCGCGGAATAATACAAAGATCGCACCCGATACGAAAATTCGCGCCGGGTTCCACCAGGATCGTCACCGTGGGGATTTGACGTCCGGCGACGAGGCCGACCCACGGTTGTTCGGCTTGGGCGAGGCTGGGCCGACAGAAATCGGCTCGGGAAAACCTCGCTCGATGCGAGAGGTGAGTTCCGGCAACGGAAGGGTTGCCCCCGCCGATTTGGCCCGTTCGATGGCCATGCGATGCAGATGAAGACGGTCTGGATGCAAGGTAGCAACGCGCAGCCACTCGGCAATCGCCATCTCCTTTTCTCCTGCCTGCTCGAGCCTCATTCCAAGCAAAACCGTTGGCCCTGCTTGCGAGGGCAGCGGCAAGGTATCGCGCAATTCGATCCATTTGGGAATCTCTCCCGATCGAATGGCGTCGGGCGGCACGATTCTCCAAAGCTGGGCCTTCGCGTATCCGGCGAGAACCGGCGATTCGGACTTGGTCAAGGTTTGCAAAATTTCCAGGGCTCTGGGGCGAAGCGGACCGGATAAACTCCACGAAGCCCCCAGCAACTTCATGGCATCCGACTCTTCCTCCATCCACTTGGCCGCTTCCACCGCAATGGTATTCCCGGCGTCCAGAGCTTCATCGGCCCATGGAAGCGGGATCGTCGCGAGCAAAAGGTCGGGGGGCGAATCCTTTGCCAAGTATCCAAAAACGCGCCCGGCGACGGCTCTCTGCCCCATCGCGCACGCGGATTGCACCATCTCGGCGACCAACAGCCGCTGCTGCCACCGCGGAACTCCTGAGAGCTTCAACGCGGCCTGCCCCTGCTGCAGAACTTCCGAAAACTTTCCGGCGGCATAAAGCTGGTGAACCTCGGCAAAGGCTTCGAGCCTCCAGCCCGGTTCCAAACCGACGACGTTGTCCCCGGGAAACGTGGTGACGGCATTGGATTGACGCTGTACCAGGACGAGTTTGCTGGGTTCCCACTCGGAGATGACCCCCTCGATTTCCACAATGCGCCGCGGGGTCCAACGATCGAGGGTGTTGCTGCCCGGCTCCGTCCAGCGAATGCGGCTCGGTTCCCCCAATCGTTCGCGCGCCCCTTCAAACAGGGGAGAAGCTGCCGGGGGATCTGCAGTCTGCCCAACGGCCCACAACGGAAAGAGCATGCAGCTGGCCATCCCCCACACGACACGAACGATGAGGTGCCGCAGGGCCATGCGCTGCCGCAGGATGCCGTTTACGAATTGCCCATGCTTCGCCACAATGCTGGTCCTAGGATTGCTGTTTTGATGGGAGCAAGCTGGATTGCAACTCTCCCAGTGTCCATGCGGCGATGGCCCTATCCGTCTTTCGATTGCGATTCCATGCTTCAATTGATCACCTACCCGCATCCGATCTTGCGTCACCCGTCCAAGCCATTGGTTCGGGTCGATGCGCAATTGAAGGCTATCGTGGCGGAAATGTTTGAGATCATGTACCAACACCGAGGCGTTGGTCTGGCGGCCAACCAAGTGAATTTACCGCTTCGATTGTTCGTCGCCAATCCAAGCGGCGAAAAAGAAACAGGTCCGGAATTGGTCTTCCTCAATCCGGTGATCAAACGCGCGACTGGCACAGCCGAGTCCGACGAAGGCTGTTTGTCGCTACCTGGCATCAACGGGACGATCAAACGGAACAAAACCGTCCGGGTCAACGCTTACAGCCTCGATGGCAAAGAGATCGATATCGAAGTCGATGGTTTTTTGTCGCGAATCATCCAGCACGAAACCGACCACCTCGACGGTGTTCTGTTCATCGACCGACTCTCCGACGAATCCAAACGCATTGTCTTTGAAGAACTCGACGGCTTCGAGGCGACGTTCCAGATGAAACGCAAAGCCGGATTGATCGGATCGGATGATCAACTGGCGCAAGAACGGGCTGCTTGGGAAAGCCGCTACTGCTAAGCCCATCACTCCGAAGGTGCTCTGCTTTACCACCCCGTCGCGGGAGCGTTCGTTCGCAGGCTGTTCGCAGCCCCCAACGCCCGCAGCCCAACCGCCACGATGGTCCAAACCAAAGTGAGCGATTGGGCAATTAGAGATTGGCCAATTTGCGGTTGAGTAGTCCGTTTTGCGTTGCATGCGAGCCATGGATCGCATCTGCTTCACTCCGCATAGGGACGCCCGCAATTGCCTTGCGAACGCCCCTTCTGCTGCGGGGGTGCCGACGATGCCGCACCACGTCGACGCACCCACTCGAGATCGCGCTAGATGCCGCCGATCCGCTTGTTTCGGAAAGCATCGACGAACAGTTGGTAATCGTTCACCACGCACTTGGCGTAGCCTTCACTGAAGCCCACGATGTAATGAACGAACTCCGACTCGCGACCGTTGAGCACTTTGTTGATCTCGTCCTCGGTAGAGTAGTCGACCAGCGTGTGATCGCTGTCTTCATCGGACACGCAGTGAATCTTTGCCACGCAGCGCGCCAAATTTTCGACCAGATCCAAGATGTCATCCAGGTCGTTGATATCCGACCAATCCAAATCGGCCGTGTAGGGCGAAATTTCGGTCACGAACATGCCCACGCCATCGAGACTGCAGTATCCGAGGAAGGGGTCGGCGTTGACTTGCAAGGCCCGTTGCGATGTGGCGGTGCGGTGTCCTTCGTGCTTGAAGTACTTGTTCACCTTCGGATCGTTGACGTACTTGGCCGCTGCCGACGGCAATGCGGTCTTCATGGAGATCAGAATATCGTTCTCCAGTGCCTCGGTCGGCCCTTCGAGCAACGTGCTGATCATCATCAATCCGGCCGAACCGATCCCCAGTCCTTTGCGACGCGCAATATCCTTCACTTCATAGACCATGTCGGAGCGGCGTTTGCGCTCGGGAATGGTTTCAAAGTACTCCGCCAACGCAGCTCGTACTTTGAGCTTCTCGGCCTCCGACAACTGGATGAAGTTGTTGTTGTTCTTGAATCGGCGGTCCCCATCGACGATGTCGGACTCGCCATCGAGCAAACCGAACCGCGTCAACTGCTTGCCCTTTTGCAGCACCTCCAAAACGGGGCCCTTCGCCGTACCGCTATGGATGACAAAGTTCTTGTCTTGGCCGGTTGCAAAACGCGAGATTTGATTGGCGTAGCACTGGGCAGCGCGCTGGATCACATCGCGAATCTCCAGATCGGAAAGGGCTTTCTGGTATCCAATGAGAGCCAAACTCGCGCAGAATCGTTTCACATCCCACGTGAACGGTGCAACCGTTGCCTCGTCAAAGTCGTTGACGTCAAAGACGAGTACCCCCTTGCCATTCATGTAGGTGCCGAAGTTCTCGGCATGCATGTCCCCTTGAATCCAAACGCGGCTGGTCTTGTCGTTAAGGAATGGATCGTCATCGCGACTGACGTCTGCATAAAAGAGGGCAGCCGTTCCGCGATAGAAGGCCAGTGGCGATTGCGCCATCTTGCGGAACTTTCCTCTCCAAGCCGATGCATCGCCATCCATGAGATGCTTGTAATTGTCGGTGAAGGATTTGGCGATGAAGGCGCTCCGATTCTCGGGGCTCTCTTTTGAAATGAGATCTACGACTTTGGACATAACCATCAACCTGTGTGGAATAGAAGAATCAGAGGAAAACGCTCGCTGCGAAAGCATGATCTCGGCGCCCTGTGCAGCACCCTTTGCTATCCCTGCGCCGGATGAGAACAGGTGACGCACCTGAGGAATGCGGCTTCGCGGCGGCAGGCAGTGTACCACACCCACCCGGCATGAAAACCGGGACGGGCCAGAAGGCATTCCGAGACGAAAAAACCCCTCTCGCAAGGGATGCGGGAGGGGTTTCAATAAAGTGGATAGACGGGGTTGGATGCCAGACCTACGTCTCTGCATCCATGCGGTCGCAGAACTACTTCTTGACTTCGAACTCGGCGTCGATCGCGTCGTCGTCGTCGGCGCTGTTGGTCGGAGGCGCTTCGCCGCCCGGCACATCCTGCATCGGTTGGCTGACGTAGTTGGCTCGGAAGGCCGCCGAGGCTTGCTCGAGCTCCGCCGTTGCTGCCTTGATCTTTTCCGTTTCACCCGTTTGGATGGCTTCGCGCACCTTGGCGATGGCGGATTCGAGCGGCTCGCGATCGGAAACCGACAGCTTGTCCCCTTGGTCCTTGATCGCCTTTTCCAAGCCGTGAATCGTGTTCTCAGCACGGTTCTTGGCTTCGGCCAATTCGACTTGCTTGCGATCTTCGTCGGCGTGCGCTTCCGCATCGCGTCGCATGCGCTCAATCTCGTCCTTGCTCAATCCGCTGGACTGCTCGATCTTCACGCTGGCTTGCTTGCCCGACTTCATGTCCTTGGCGGAAACATTCAAGATCCCGTTCTGGTCGATGTCGAACTTGACCTCGATCTGAGGCATGCCGCGCGGTGCCGCTTCGATCCCTTCCAAGTTGAACTGGCCGAGCACTCGATTGTGCGCTGCGACTTTGCGCTCCCCTTGGAACACGCTCACGGTGACGGCGGTTTGGTTGTCGGCAGCGGTCGAGAAGATCTGCTTCTTCTCAACAGGAATGGTTGTATTGCGATCGATCAGGGAAGTCATGATGCCCCCTTCGGTTTCGATGCCCAGGGTGAGCGGCGTCACGTCGAGCAGCAAAACGTCCTTGCGTTCGCCGGACAAAACGCTGCCTTGGATGGCTGCGCCGACGGCGACAACTTCGTCCGGGTTCACCCCTTGGTGCGGTTCTTTGCCAAAGATGTCCTTGACGATTTGGCGGACCTTGGGCACGCGCGTCGAGCCACCCACCAACACCACTTCATCGATGTCCGAAGCCTTGAGCTTGGCATCTTGCATGGCTTGCAAGACCGGTTGGCGACAACGCTCGATCAAATGGTCGATCAAGGTTTCAAACGTGCTGCGGGTGACGGTCATTTGCAAGTGCTTGGGGCCGCTGGCATCGGCCGTGATGAACGGCAAGTTGATGTCGGTCTGCGGCAGCGAGCTGAGCTCTTTCTTGGCCTTCTCGCACGCTTCTTGCAACCGTTGCAGCGACATCGGCTCTTTGCGTAGGTCGATGCCGGTGTCCTTGAGGAATTGCGAAGCGACGTGGTTCACCAAGGCTTGGTCAAAGTCGTCGCCACCCAAGTGGGTATCGCCGTTGGTGCTGATGACTTCAAAGACCTTGCTGCTGGAGTCTTCATCGCCGCTGAGAGCGACTTCGAGGATCGAGACGTCGAACGTACCACCACCCAAGTCGAAGACGGCGATCTTTTGATCCTTCTTCTTGTCGAGACCATAGGCAAGGGCGGCTGCGGTCGGCTCGTTGATGATCCGAGCGACTTCCAAGCCCGCGATTTGACCGGCATCCTTGGTAGCCTGACGCTGCGCGTCGTTGAAGTAAGCCGGGACCGTGATCACGGCCTTGGATACGCGATGACCGAGGTAGGCCTCAGCAGCTTCTTTGAGCTTGCGAAGCACCTTGGCGGAGATTTCTTGCGGAGTGAACTGCTGGTCGCCGATTTGAACCTTGACGTATTCGTTGGCTCCACCGACGACTTGGTACGGAACAATCTTCTCTTCGGATTCGACTTCGGAGTGGCGACGCCCCATGAATCGTTTGACCGAGGACACCGTGCGGCGAGGATTGGTAACCGCTTGACGACGGGCCGGCTCGCCGACGATCGTCTCGCTCTTGTCGGTAAAGGCCACCACGCTCGGGGTCAGCCGATTGCCTTCCGCGTTTGGGATCACTTTGACTTCGGAACCTTCCATCACGGCAACCACCGAGTTGGTGGTGCCCAAATCGATTCCAATGATTTTTTCGCCAGCTGCCATAGTTTGGATTCTCCCGTTACGATGGTTGGTTTGAGCTTGAGGATCGCTCAGGCGGCCGTCCTGCCTGCCAAATCCCTGAGGTTGCTGGCAATCGACGCAATCCTTGTGCCAAAAACGGACCAAGACTAGATGATTTTATCGCAAGTCCATTTATCATAAGGATTTGGGGTGAGATTCGCCACTCGCTGGTCGGGGCTGTCGCGAGCGAACTGGCCCCTCTTCCGCCAAATTGACAGAACCCCACCTCATTTCTCACGCAACCTGGGACCGGATCGATGAGTGCCCCCAAAACGCCCTCGGATAGCACGAACGGGAGCGCTCCGTTGCAATCCAGCGAACACGCATCCCCAAACGCCCCCGCCATCGACGCCAGCGCGACCGCCAAAAAGCTCGCCGCCATCGACTCCCAAATCCTGGGCTGGATCGCCGCGCGGATGGCCCTACTTCACGAGTGGCAATCCGCCGATTCGACGTTGCCGAGCCTGCGCGAAATGGTGCATTCGGCTCGCGGCCCCATCGCCCTACCGACCGATTCGCAAACGCCTTCCTCCACGCAGCGAGAAATGCTCTCTGCAATGCTGGTCCATATCGCCGGGGCAACCTTCGACAGTGTCGTCGGCTCGTCCCAAATCGCCTACCTCGGCCCCGAACACTCCTATAGCTACTTGGCCGCCGCCAAGTTCTTCGGCGGGAACTCGTCCTTGCAAGCGGTTCGGACCATCGGCGCAGTGTTCGAAGAAGTCGTCCGCGAACAATCTCGCTATGGCGTCGTCCCGATCGAAAACTCGACCGACGGCCGCATCGCCGACACCTTGACGATGTTCATTCGCATGCCGGTCCGCATCTGCGGCGAAGTCCTGCTACCGATCCATCATCATCTGTTGGCCCAATGCGATCGCTCGCAAGTCGAAACGGTCTACAGCAAACCCCAAGCTCTCTCGCAGTGCCGCGGCTGGCTGCAAGAACACCTCCCCAACGCCCGCTGGGCTGAAGTCGCCAGCACCACAGCCGCTGCCAAGATCGCCGCCAGCGAACCGCGAGCCGCCGCCGTGGCATCCCTCGATGCCGCCATCCATCACGGACTGAATGTCTTGGCCCATTCCATCGAAGACAATCCCAACAACGCCACGCGCTTCGCCATCATCGGCAAAGAGCATCCCAGCCCCAGCGGTAACGACAAAACGACGCTGCTCTTTCAAGTTCCCCACAAACCGGGCGCACTGGCCGATGTGATGATCTTGTTTAAGAGCCACGGTCTAAACTTGACTTGGATCGAGTCCTTTCCCGTGCCCGGCGCGAGCAATGAGTATTTCTTTTTGGTCGAACTCGATGGCCACGAAGCCCATCCCAATGTGCAGGCGATGATCGAGACATTGCGACGCGATGCAATCCGTTTGGACGTGTTGGGATCTTACCCCAAGGCCACCTGATAGATCGCAGCGGAACCAAGTTGTTTTGCCAGGAGGCCGCGCCGTGCACTTGACCGTAGAAGCCCAAAAGATCTGCAGCGATGCCTTGTTCGAAGGCGCCATCGCCATCGATGCAACGGCGGGGAACGGCTGGGATACTCAGTTCCTTGCCGAGAGGGTAGGGGCTTCCGGATGCGTCTATGCCATCGATTTGCAATCCTCCGCCATCGAGCGCGCCAAAACACGATTGCAAAGTGCGGCCTTAGCAGATCGCGTCCGATGGCATGTCGGCTGCCACGCACGTTTTGAACAAATCGTTGCACCCGAGCATCGCGGCCAGGTGGCTTGCATCATGTTCAACCTGGGCTATTTGCCGCACTCCGACAAATCGACCATCACGCGAGCCGAGACGACGATGCCAGCCGTTCGAGCGGCGTTGGGATGGCTCGGGTTGGGGGGTTGCTTGTCGATCTTGGCGTATGTGGGACATGCCGGGGGGCGAGAGGAAGCCGAACAGATCGGCTTATGGTTAGAAACGCTTTCGACTGGTTTTGAAGTGCAACGATGGTCGGATGCGACCAATCCCGACAGTCCCATTCTTTGGGCAATCCATCGTCGCCAGTGATTCCGTAACCGCTTCATGCTCCATCCTAGCGGCAGGCCGTAAGGCCTCTGGTCTCGCGTGCATCCCCTCCGTCACGTTCATCCCCGGCGTTCAACGCCTTCCCTCGCAATCAACGCACGGCTTACCCGTCGATCGGGTTAGTCGCTGATGGTCTCGCCATTGACCTTGACCCATTCGGCATCCATGTTCATGGTCGCAAAGTCAATCGCGTAGCTTGTCGACGTGAACTCGTAGTCGACGCTCTCCGAAAACGCCGTAACGTCGAAAGGCTTTGCGAAGAACACTTCGAAAATGATTTGTGGCAAAAGGCAGACCAGCCCGAGCCCCATCATGGCCCAAGAGCGTATTCCGCGCGGTACGGCTTCCTTGAAGTGCGGCCAGATCAGCCAAACCGAAGCAAGTGCAATCGCTATCGTCACTGCGAGGCTGATGAATCGCAGCCCATGAAGCTTCCAAGCACAAACGTTGCACGCAGGTGCCTTGGCAATAAACGGTTTGCCCCACCACCAAAGCAACCACGTCCACCACCCCAGCGTCCCTGTCATCAGACGCACATGGGAATTCGGCTCGTGATGGCCACAGACCACGCAACGATTCGGAAATCGCGGAACGTGCGATCGGGGCAAATTGATATCGGTGCTTTCGGCCATGGACTGGACTCTTGGTTTAGCAAAACGCCCCCGATGTCCGAAGGCTATTCATGGTTTGTCTGGCGTGCTCGTGCTCGTGCTCGTGCTCGTGCTCGTGCTCGTGCTCGTGCTCGTGCTCGTGCTCGTCGGCAGTGAGTATATCGGTGCGAGTCGATCGTCAACAACTCCACCTAATCCCCCCAAGGCAAGGATCTCCATTCCAACACCACCTTGATTCCACGTCGGTCCGCGGTCTTTCCGCCCGCCACCTCCAGAACGCTGAAGGCTGCCTCCAAGCCGCTCGTGATCGTATCTTCGGCGCAGGGACTGGTTAACCCATCCTGTTTGCAAGACATCGCAGATGATGATTCCTGCTAAAGCCCCTTCACATCCGGTGGATTCGGCTCTCGAAGCAACGCAAGGAACTCCGACTTGCTCATTCCACCAGCTCGCCATCGCAATGCGTTTCCTTGCGCATCCGAAACAATCGTGACCGGAACTCCGCGGACGTTGTATCGCGTTAACAGTTCTGCATCTTTTGGGTCATCCATGTCGATGGCCACCGGAATGAACTGCCCATTGACCAACGTTGCCACTTCAGGGTCCGCCCACACTTGACGTTTCATGATTCGGCAAGGCACACACCACTTGCCGGTAAAGTAAAGGATCATCGGTTTGCCGGATTCGGCTGACTGTTTTTTGGCCACATCAAAACTCTCAGCCCAGGCGATGTTGTTAGAGGGAGCATAGAAGCAATACCATGCATACCCAAGCGACACGACCAAGAACGTCAGCCAGAAGTAGCGCCAAACATTAAATCTCCCACTTCGAGCCGGAGAGCGTACGGAGTCGCCAGAAACTGGCGGTTGGGATGGAGATGGATTCATGTTGTGATGGACGTTGCTATCCCAGGGCATTGAACCGCCCCGATAAAGAAGTTCGGGGAGGAGTTTCGGATCCAACCAAGCCGCAGCGACCAAGATCGTAGGCGCGCCGTATTGCCCGGACTGCTTTTTGTTGTCATCCTCGATTGCGTGCATTGTATCAGGTCGGTCGGCTGCGGGACTAACCGGGCGTTGTGGATCGAACGCTTGCGCGGTGGTTGTATGAAACCATGCATGGGATGTTTGGCAAGATCCACTACGGTGCTGGCGCGGGAGCTTTGGCAAGATCCACTACGGTGCTGGCGCGGGATCTTTAGCAAGATCCACTGCGGTGGCAGTGTTGCAATGCGTGAAGAATTCTCGTGGGCGTCTAAGGAGATCATCCACGAATCGCTCCTCGATTGCGGTACCATGAATGCGTGAAGATAAACCTTCGTAACCGTCACCGATCCATACGATGTCACCTATCCAAATGTCGAACGACGACACTCCGACCGTTGCAGAGAATCCTCTCGCTCCCGACGCATCGCCAATCCACGACGCTCCGAAGAATCCGAAGGGTGTTCGCGTCCTTCTCGCGATGCTTGCGACATTGGGACTCCTCGCGATCCTGGGAAACGTCGCGATGCCATTGGGGCTCAAGTGGTTGTTCGACAGACACGCCTCCAACTACGTCGTCGTTGGAAACACGATCGTCGCCAGTGAAGACATCTTGTACGAATGCATGTCTGCGGTCGCGCTGGGAGGCTTCTTGGCCGAACTCGCCGCCATCGCCACGGGGATGGCCATCATCCCTTGGCCGATTGCCTACCGAGCACTAGCTGGATGCGTCGCCTCATTGTTCGGTGCGTTATCCTTGTTCATCGGGGTGCAATACCTGGAAGCTTCCCCTCCGCCGATAGAGGTCTTTGTCGTGATGACTTGCGGGGCCATCGTGACTTGCGGTTCCACCGCTTGGTTGCTGGCTTGTCTGCTGCGATGGCGCAAGGCAACGACTGTCCTTGGCAATGCGTTTCCGTCGGTGCAAAAGAGGATTGCCCGGAAGCAGTTCGATGTACGATTCCTGCTTGCGCTGATGGTCGCTACGGCTGTCTCGATCCAAGTTGTACGAATGACCATTCCATCCTCGAACGACGATTGGCTCGGAGCGGAGGAATTCGTCCTCATCGGCCTATGGTTCGTATGGTTGATCAGCGGTTTGTCGATCCTGCTTTGGTTGCTATGCCTCCTCTTTCTGCAACCGCAGCGATCCAAATGGTCGATTGCCGCCATCGCCGCTTGCATCGGCCTCGGCCCTTTGATTTTCCAAACGGTTTCTGCCAAGGTCATCTTCGGTATGCTCGCCGTAACGCAACGCATGGCACTGGATTTTTCCTACGAATTTATTCGCTTTGGGTACTTGATGATGCTCGGTCTGGTTGCTGCCATGGTCATCGTTCTTCAAATTGCACGCTGGTTCGGCGTTCGACTGGAACCCAAGCCTGAACCGATTCTGCATGCTGGGACGGCCGATTCAATGCAGCCCGCGCCGGAGTTCATTCAACCAACGGACGACGACGTAGCTAGCTCGCTCCCATAACTCCTACATCAGGCCCAACTCATGAGGAACGGATTGTCCGGTTCGCTTGGGGTGTTGCGTCGGTTACCCGATTCTGATCGCATGAACGGAACGCGTTTTCTTCTACCTTTTCAAGTGAGATGAATACATGCACGTCCCTGAGCCTGCGTCCGACGACACCTTTCCACCATCCGACGCGCCCCTCTCCCGCGATCCGAAAACGACGTTCGCGAAGCGTTGTCTGTTCGCTTGGTTGGTTCTCTGCGCAGTTATCTCCTTCGCTGGCAACCTAGTTCTTCCCAAAGTCGTCGAAGGGCTGCCGTGGTCCTGGAAGGACCCCATTGCCTCGGTCTTGACCGGTGGGCTGTTGGCCCAATTCGCTGCCCTCGGAACTTGGATGGCTCTGAGCCGATGGACGAGTCCGTTTCGCATCTTGTCCGTCTGCACGCTCGGTGTGCTTTTGCCCGTGGCTTTGATCGGAGGCATGAACTGGGCGTACAGCAAGCAAAATCAAGACATCCCGGTCGCTGGATTTGTCGTCATGATCTTGACTGGCGTGTCGATCCCCTTGATCGTGGCTTGGTTGCTATCGCAGCTTCTGCGCGGTCGTAAAGCAGTTCTGCTGTGCTCAGAGACCAGCCCTCCACGCGAGGCGTCTTCCCAAAACAAACAATATGGCTTGAAGTTCTTGCTCGCGGCGATGGCGACTACCGCAGTGCTCACCCAGACGCTGCGAGCTAGCTTTCCTAAATCCGAAGTAAGCTGGCTCGATAGCTGGGAATACGTTCCACTCGCCCTATGGTTCCTATGGCTGATGGTGGGGCTGGCCGTTGTTGCGTGGCTGCAGTGTCTCATCGTGCTCGAGCCGCGACGGCGAGGGCGGATGTGGATGGCGTGGATCGCGTGCGTGACAGTCGGACCGCTGCTGTTCCAAGCCTTCTCGGCCTACGGGATCTTTGGTGGCTCAACCAGCACCCACCGCTTCCAGTTTGAGCTTTCGCAAGGAATGCTCGCCTTCGCATACCGCATCGAATTGGGGCTGATCCTCGGGTTGCTCCTGGCATTGCTTGGAGCGCATTGGATCGGAGTTCGATTGGAATCCCGCGACGATCAAGGGCGACTTACCGACGATCCACCCGCAAGCTCCGAGCCTGCAACCGTCACGCCAGAATAGGACGCACGACGGTCCCATGCACGTCGGTCAACCGATAATCGCGTCCGCTATGGCGGTACGTGAGCCGCTCGTGATCAAAGCCCATCAAGTGCAACAGCGTCGCATGCAGATCGTGGACGTGCACCCCGTCGCGAGCCACACGCACACCGTGTTCGTCAGTCTCGCCGTGCACGATCCCCGGTCGCACCCCCGCACCCGCCAACCACGAGCTAAAGGCCCACGGATGATGCTCGCGGCCTTTGGCATCGGCGGTGTTGTTGAACGGCGTACGACCAAACTCGGTCGTCCACACGACCAGTGTGTCTTCGAGCAAGCCGCGCCGCTTCAAGTCCCGCAGCAACGCCGCGATGGGTTGATCCACGTTCTTCGCCAGTGGCTCATGGGTCATCATGTCGCCATGCGCATCCCAATTGCCCGACGATCCCGTATCGATCAACTCGACGAAGCGCACCCCGCGTTCGATCAAACGTCTCGCGGTCAAGCACTGCCAGGCAAAGCCAGTCGTCTGCCCCGGCTGCAGCCCATACATGGCCAACGTCTCGGCAGACTCGCCCGAAAGATCAAAAACTTCCGGAACCGCCATCTGCATTCCAAACGCGGTTTCAAACGACTGCATGCGGGCTGCCAACTCAGAGGACTCGGCACGTTGTTGGAGATGCTCTTGGTTGATGTCGCGCAAGGCGGCCAATTCCTTCTGTTGCAGATCGGCGGGGATCCGCGGCGCGATGTTCGTGATGGGCTGCGAACCGGGTACGACCAACGTCCCTTGGTACTCCCCGGGCAAAAAGTCATTGGCGTAGACTTGGGTGCCGGCATAGGTTTGCTTGGGCGCGATCACCACGAAACCCGGGAGATTGCGATTCTCGGTTCCCAACCCGTACGTCAACCATGAGCCGACGCTCGGACGGGACTGCGCGAAGGACCCGGTGTGCATTCCCAACGTTGCGTTGTAATGGTTGGAATGAGACGTATGCATCGATCGGATCAGAGCGATGTCATCCACACACGACGCGACCTGCGGAAACAACGTGCTGACTTCGGTGCCGCATTGGCCGTGCTTTGAAAACTCCCATTGAGGACGCTTCAGAAAGATCCTTTCGTAGCCCGGCCGATCCTTGATCTCCGGATGGTCGGCGTGGATTTCCTTGCCATGGTCGCGCGTTAACGCGGGCTTGGGATCAAACGTGTCGACATGCGAAACACCTCCGGTCATGAACAGGAAAATGACCCGTTTGGCTTTGGCTGGAAAGTGCGGCCCATGGGTTGCGTGCGACGCGGCGGAAGTGCCGGTTTCGTCCGCGCGCAATTGCTCCACGATGGCAGACATCAGCAGCGAAGACGCAACGGTCGATCGCAACATCGAGCGTCGGTAAATCGGCAGGGATGGCAAAGCGCGGGATGGCATGTTGGATCAATCGATGTACAAGGATTCGTTCGACGCGAACAGGATACGAGCAACGGCGCCCCAGCGTTCGGGCTCGGGACCTGGATACTCGCTCAGGAAACGTTGCAAACGCACCATTTCCGCCGCAGTCGGGTCACGCTGCAAAAAGCGGTGATACAACTCGGTCAACCTCAGAGCCGGCTCGGTGGCGGCGGGCAGCGAGTCGACGGCGGTTTGAGTCAACCGATGCACGGCCGGATCGTTGAGGAAGTAGAGGGCTTGTGTCGGTACTGTCGACGCCGAGCGGACCGGCGTGCTGGCGTTGGGATCGGCACCATCAAACAGCGCCAGAAACGGATGCCGACGCTGCCGTTGGACCATCAAGTACACGCTGCGACGCTGCGTCTCATACACCGCGTTGAAGGGATCGTGCTGCGTGAATGTCCAACTCGCTTCAGGTGGAAACGGATGCCCTTGTGCGGGGGAACGATCCAGTTGATCGCTGGCAACGAGCAAGCTATCGCGAATCTCTTCTGCCGAGAGTCGCCGGCGGGAGAAATGCGAACACCAGCGATTCTCGGGGTCGTTGGCGAGGGCTTCGGAGCTCGGCTCGCAACTGCGTTGGTACGCCCGCGATAGAAGCAGGGCGCGATGCAGGGGCTTGATCCGATACCCGTTGGCGACGAATTGGGCCGCCAGTTGATCGAGCAGTTCGGGGTGGGTAGGAGGCTCGCCACGGGAACCAAAATCGTTGGCGGTGCGGACGAGGCCGGCACCAAAGTGCCATTGCCAAACACGATTGACCATGACGCGGGCCGCAAGAGGATGTTCTGCGATCCAATCGGCCAGCTCGCGGCGCCCGCTGGCGGATGGATCGGCGAGCGATTGCCCGCCGAGCGCCGTCAAAAAGCCTCGCGGAATCTCCGGTCCGGGCTTCTCGGGATCGCCTCTCAAGTGGAGCTTGGCATTGGCGGGCGTCCCTTCGACCACGGCATAAGCCATCGGCAACTTTGGCTCAGGTCCGGCGGAATCCAACGGAGCCGTTTGCAATCGGCCCATCTCCAAAAGTGATTTCCCCAACTCCGGTGCAGCCACATGTTCGATCTTGAATGCCACGCCATCGAGCGCAGCCGGATGCGCATCGGCGACGCGGCCTCGCAGGCGCACGGTCGCATCGCAAGGACTCACCCAGGCCAGGGTGACGTTGCGATTGGGACCGGGATGGAGAAACAGCGACCGAGCAGGCAATGCGGTCCAAACATTGACCGCGCTCTCGGATCGATTGACAAAGGCGGACGGTTCGCTTCCCAAACTCCAGGAGGTGATGGCATCGCTCCCGCCGTTGGCCGTTCGCTTTTCGTTGAGGAACACTGGGCCATCGGTCGATTCGAAGTAGCACCAGTGGGCGGTCGATTCCGACGCTGGAGCCTCTGCATTCGGCAAACACCCCATCGCTCGCGGATTGGCTTCGAGGAATCCGTCGATCAGTTGGCTGGTCGACCATCGGCGTTGGGTGCCATGGACTTCTTCGATCGTCCAATCCACGAGCGTCGTATCAGCGCCGTGGTTGCCATTGGGAAGAATCGAAAGTTGCAACACATCGCCTGCGCGAACGGCCACGTTTTCCAGATTCTGAGACACCGACGAGAGCTCGACGGAGGCTCCTTCTGCCACGCTGGCCGATGCGAGCAGAGTTGCTGGAGAAGGAACGTTTTTCCAAAGAGTGCGTGTGCCTTCGGTGGCCGCAGCGCGGCGTTGCTTTTCGGCTTCGATGGCCGCTACGCGCTCGCGGTAAGGCTGCATGATGGCTTCGATCTCGGCGGGGCTTGAGATCGGCACCATGTCGCGCGGTTGCCCTTTCGGTTCGCAACCCGGAAAAGAGAATTTCGAACTGGCCAGGATCCCATACAAGGCGTAGTAATCCTGCGCGGTGACCGGATCGTATTTGTGATCGTGGCAGCGTGCGCAACCGACGGTCATGCCAAGGAACGACTTGCCGATGTTGTCGATGGCATCTTCCAAGGTCAGATGGATGTCTTTGTCGATATCGTGCCCAAAGCGGCGAGAGATGGCCAGGTATCCGGTAGCGATGATGCCTTCGGCGCGGTCGGGCGAGTCGGGTTCACTGGAAAACGTATCGCCGGCGATCTGCAAGCGGATCATGCGATCGAAAGGAAGGTCGCGTTGAAACGCATCGATCACCCAGTTGCGGTAACGCCACGCGTGGACCAGTGGGCGATCGGTGTTTTCGCCTGCAGTATCCGCATAGCGTACGACATCCAACCAGTGCCGTCCCCAATGGACTCCATACTCGGGAGAGTCCAGCAATCGGTCGACGACTTTTGCATACGCTTTTGGGGATTCGTCGGCGAGGAAGTCGCAGACATCCTGCCAGTGGGGTGGCAGACCGGTCAAGTCATAGGTGACACGTCGGATCCACGTTCGTTTGTCCGCCTGGGAAGTCAGCGGTATGGAGTGCGCGGCGCACTGGCGTTCGATGGCGGCATCGATGCTTGCAGGACCGAAGTCGGGTTCGGGAGGAGGCAGGGGCTGCAACGCCCACCAATGCTTGGCCGCCTCCAGGCTCATTCCACCCAGTTTCGTTTCGGCGACGCGCGGGTCGGGTGCGCCGCGGCGCACCCATTCGGCGAGGAGTTCGATTTGCTCTGCAAGCAGGGCTCGATCGGGGGGCATTTCCAAGCCTTGGCGTCGAACCGCTTGGATCATCATACTGGCATCGGGGTCCCCGGCAACGATCGCGGGTCCCGACTCACCTCCCCGAAGCGTGCCATCGCGATGATCGAGTGCGAGGCTGCCATTCGTTTTGGTGCCGCTATGGCATGGATAGCAGTGCTCGACCAAGATCGGGCGGATGCGCGATTCAAAGAACGCTTCTCCGGGATCTTGGGCGGATGCCCTTGGCATGGCATGCGCGTAGAGGGCCGTCGCCAAAACAATCCAAGTTCGCAGTCGTTGCGAAAGCGACATGACAGCAGCTCAGGGTAGGGGAGGGAAGCGGGAGCTTGGGTGGGAGAGACCATTGTACCCGAGATCCGGCAGCATGCATCCATCATGCATCCATAACCGGGCGAGCTCAAAACCGCGAGGATTCAAGAAACTGGCGGGCTCAAAAACCGGGTGGGCTCGAAAACCGAGTGCGCTCAAAAACCGGGTGGATTCAAAAAAGGGAGGGCGAGGCTCCTGCCGAGCCAGATGCGCACCGGCTCGGACGGAGCCTCGCCCTCCCGTGATGCGCAAAGCCACAGGTTAGACGCAATAACAAGGCGTCATGGCGCACTACGGCCTGGGCGGGTCGGTCCTGAAGGAGAACACCGACAACCAATCTTGCTTCATGTCGACCACGAACCACTGACGCTCGGCGGCTGCGGAGAGTGCGGTCGTGAGTTTGCCCGAACTTTTGGGATGCGCATCGTAAGCGTACTCGCGAACGTCATCGGTGTGATGCAGGATCATTCCAAACGATGGTCGCGGATTGCCGACGGTGGTGTATTCCAACATGGCTTGATCGCCATCGCTGTTGCCAAATGCCATCACCGGCCTGCGCCCGATGAATTGCTGGATCCCGACCGGTTTGCCTTCCTTGTCGTCGACGAACAAATGATCGAGTGTCTTGACGAGTACAGGAGTGCCATCGCGCCATTCCCATCGATAACTGCCTTGCGACCCGACGACTTGTTCGGCTGGAATCCCATACACCCGTTCGGACCACACGCGCATGAATTCGGCACCTCCTCCGGAGACGATGAAGGTCTTGAAGTTGTGCTCTCGCAACGCCGCCAGAAGTTCCTGCATGGGTTGGTAAGTGCATTGATCGAATGGCACACCGTAGCGAGGATGCTTGGCCGTTCGAATCCAATCATTCACGTACTTAGAAAACTCCTCGGTCGTCTGGCCTGCATGCGTCAATGCAATGACGCGCAGCAATCCTCGATAGTGATCGGCGAGAAGCGTAGCCGCGTCGCCTGCAAGTGCAGCGGTTACCATCGTATCCTCTTTGAGCGATGGATCGCTGGCGATTTTTTCCTTCAAGCGATCGAGCGCGAACGCCAATTGGAAGGGGATAGGATTTTCGGGCCAAAGGGTTCCATCGTTATCGAAGACCGCGATGCGTTCGGGGATCGGAATGAAATCGCTCGAACCTTCGCGCGTGACCCGATCGATAAACTCTACGATCGCGCGTTTGTTTGGCCCATCGCGCCAGGATGGCAAGGGATCGTCGGCGCCAGCGCATGCGACGAGGACCGCAAGGCTGAGCAACGAGAAGCAGGTCTTCATCGCGAGGGAAGAAACCAAGAACAACCAATCGGTTCGATTCATAAGAGCGATGGATCCAAAGTTAGGGAGGCTCCGATCCGGAGAACGATGCTTAAAAGGCTACTGCGCGTCATTGTCTGCAGGAGGCGTCGTTTGCATGGCATCGGGAGGAAGCAGAATTTTGGAATTCTGCTTGGGTATGCCGTACGCATCGACCGCCGATCCTCCCATGATAGGTTCTGCCAGCGGAACCCCAGCGATCAGGGCCAGCAGCAAGGTCGCTGCAAAGTACATGGCGTAATGCAAGAACGATTGTCCGACTTCGAGTTCACAGGCGCCGATCGAAGCGCCAATGCCCGCCGCAAACATCAAAACGACAAAGATAATTAATTGCAGCGCGTCGACTTCGGCTAACGTGCGATTCCCAAAGTACCAGGCTAGCCCCCAGTACATCGCCCAGGTGAATGCGAAGACCCCTGCGCAAATCCCCAATCGGACCCAGCGCTCTTTGCCGATGTAGCCGCCCAGTTCATCGTCCTTGAAGAACGTGTACCCCACGGCTGCAAGGGGATATGCCAAGCCTAATGCGACCAACGCCAAAGCCCATGTCGGAGGAATGTTGCCGGTGGCGCGAGCTCCGAGGGCACCGAACAAACACAACACCCCCAGCACCGAGGCCACGATGATCTGGGCTGTCGAGACGGTGAATTCGACCCGGCGCAGAGGTTTCAGCACCGGCCGACCCGAGGAGTCTTTCGGCCCTGACGTTTCGGGAGCGTGGATCACCACCTCCTGCGATTTGTCGGGGACGGTGATGACTTGTTTGCACTTGGGGCAGGGGCCTTGTTTGCCTGCGTATTTGTCGCTGACGGTAAAGCGTGCGAGGCAACTCGGGCAGGTGACTGGGATTGGCATAGCGTGAAGCGCGGCGCATGAGGAATGGTCGCAGGAGCATCGTCGACGAGATGCGACATTGTACAGAGTCTACGCGAAGTTGGCTGCATCGAGCACCCGATAGAGGGTCTCCCCTGTTTGGCGAACTTTCTCCGCCAAAGCTGGGGGGGCACCACACATGCGAAGTAGGCTACGAACCAATCGGCGTCGGCGTTAGGATATTCCGTTGGAGCCTCCGCGTTCCGGGAGCCTTTCCAGGCTGCTTTTCCCACATCGCGCCACCTGCTTGCCGTACCCGCACGGTCCGGCCACCCGCATGCCCGAAATCGCTTTGCCCAAACCATCCTTTCACGTTGTGCTCTTTCAGCCCGAGATCCCGCAGAATACCGGCAACATCGGCCGGTCGTGCGTGGCATTGGATGCCAAGCTATGGATTGTGCGGCCGACGGGGTTTCGGTTGGACGCCAAGCAGTTGCAGCGGGCCGGACTGGATTATTGGCAACATCTCGATTGGGAGATCGCCGACTCGTGGGATGCGTTGCATGCAACGATGCCCTCTGGACGCACGTGGTACTTTACGAAGTTCGCCACCAAGCTTCATACCGACGTCGCCTACCAACCAGGAGATTGGTTGGTTTTTGGTGCCGAATCGAGCGGGCTGCCCGAGAGCATCCGCCGTGAACACGCCGAACAGTGCGTTCGATTGCCGATGACCGGCCCGGTTCGAAGCTTGAACTTGGCCGTTTCCGCTGGCATCGGCTTGTACGAAGCCTATCGGCAATGCGCGCTCCCTGGGGCATTGGGCGGTTAATGCAAAGCCTGCGATCGGTGCCCCGTAGGGAGCGCCCCACCGATCCACGCTCCACCTGCAAGCCGCCGATTCCTAGGACGCGTGCATTTCCCAAAAACCGGCCGAATTTGCGTTGACTACATCTGTAGTTACCGATAAACTGCCTACGTGTGTAGTCAGCCGATCTTCGAACGGGTTGGGAGGTGGCCATGGCGAAGAAGCCGCAAACGCTGGGACGGGTCGAACTGGAGTTGCTCCAATACATCGACGAAAACCATCCCATCTCGGTCCGCGAAGTGGCCGAGTATTGGCATGCGAAGACGGGCCAAGCCCGCACGACCGTCCTGACCATGATGGAGCGGTTGACCAAGAAAGGTTTTCTGTCTCGCAAGAAGATCGACAACGTTTATCACTACAGTCCCAAGCAGTCGCTGTCGGTGGTGCTCAAGGACATGGTCAGCGACTTTGTGCAAGGTGTGCTGGGTGGCTCGATCGCCCCGCTAGCCGCGTACTTGACCCAGAGCCAACCCTTGCAGCCCGACGAACTGCAACAGCTTAAGAAACTCGTGCAGCGCCTCGAATCGGATGCCAAGAGTGTAGATGCCAAGCAGGGAGACTCGAAATGATCCTCGAATCGCTCGCCAATGGTTTGGTCCAAGCCTTGATCGGATTCACCATTTCGGTGGCTATCGTATTTGCCATCGAGCAGTTGCCTCTGGGATTGACCGCAGCCCACCGTTCGTGGATGTGGCGGGCGGTCTACCTCAAAACGCTTGTGTGGCTGGTGTTCCCAGCGACGTTGATCGCGCCGCTGGAGATGTGCGTCCGTCCTTGGATGCCGCAGCTTGTCCCCGCCAGTTGGATCCCACGCTTTGAATCTCCGGCGCAGCCGCTGGTTCGAAGC
>JBKCUI010000129.1:0-27400 GCA_046318495.1 Pirellula sp.
GCAAGCCCGAGGCGTTCAGGTTGGACATCTCGGTAGGATCGGTCATCGTTTGCCCGCATCGGTCATGGTGTAGACGGCAAAAGTGCCCAGCCAGTGTTCCCCTTCATAGTGGCCGCTGAAGACATAGCGCAGTCCGGCTTGCTCGTGTTCCGTCGCCGATTGCCGTAGTTTGGATGCGATGGGTGAATCGCTTCCGAGCGCATCGGCGATGCCGCGCAGGCACCATGCGCGCGATAGATCCAAGCCCGCCAGATGGACCAGCTTGCCATCGGTCACGTCGGATACTTCGACGGGGGTGAGGATAGCAGCATGGGCCGAATCGGTATCGAAGACCAAAAACTGATGAAACCATTTGGCGAACTCGTCGCGGGAGAGGATCCGCCGCATGAGGTTGGCTTCGTTGAGCGACGCAGAGAAGAAATCTTCCCCGGAGGGTTCGTATTGCGAGGCATACGCCACGTCGCCGCGGTAGTAATCCAGGGAGCGTTGGACGATCATCGCTTCGAGTTCCGGACGGCCGACATGTCGGGCATAGTCGAGCGTCAGAGCGAGGGCAAACGCGGTGTCGGGGTGAACCCCGGTGCGGATCGGTCGGCTTAAACGCGGCAAGTAACCCAGGGTCAGCTCGACGATTTCGTCTTCTAGCGGCTGAAGGGTCTGCCGCCATCGTCGGCCATCGCGATCGTCCCAGCCGTGCAATTCGTCCACCAGTTGCAGCAGCCAAGCCCAACCGTACATGCGTTCGAACGAGCGGTTTTGCTTGTCGAGAAAGTAAGCGACTTCCGCGGCGATGTTGTCGGCGGTCAAGCTCTGGTCGAGGGCGGCGCGCGAAGCAGTGGCTTGAGCGTGCTGAGGATTCGTCTTGAGCAATCGCACGAGCATCCAGTGACCGTGGACGCTACTGTGCCAGTCAAAGCACCCGTAGAACGCAGGGTGCAAGTGTTTGGGGCTTTTGACGTCGAGATCGCTGCTCAGGACGTTGGATGGCTTGTTGGGGTACTCGCGGTGCAATCCATCGAGCGCAAGTTTGGCGAGTGCGGCGGCTCGCTCGTCTGGCAACGCAGCCTGATCGGGACTAGAGCGCGTCGTTGCAGCCGATTGCCCCCAGGCCGAGATGGTCAGCAGCGTTGCGCACAGGGCTGCGCTGAGAGTGCGTAGTACGAGGCGATGGAGGCAAAGTGCTCTCAGGAGGGTCAACATGGGAATCTGTAACGAATGGAGCGATGGAATGGCGAGTAAGGCGGTCGGTGGACGGGCTCCATCGATCGGGACTTGATTGTATCTCGACTCTTTGTTGAGAGTGCATGGCCAACCCGGTCGGGATGCGCCAGAAGTGCGTTTTATGACGCGCAAAAATTTCTTCTAAAGCCCCGATTCGAGCGGTTTTGGCTTCACGTTCCCATTCCTGACCTACCTTTGCATGGCGTCCAAGACGCAGCGGTTTTTTTGGTCATCTAGCTGGGAGCTCGATAGCAATGCCCATTACTTTTGAACAACGCAAACAACAAGAATCGTATCTCGGACAATTGGAGCAGATGTTGGTCGGCAGGTTGCGACAACGCGACCAAGACCGTCGGCTTCGCGGCGCCGAGAGTTTGATCCGGGGCGAGGATCTTTCGGAGTTTTCTCGCGACATCAACGAAGAGTTGGTTCGGTTGGAACACCTCGTCGAAGGGTACGATCGCTAAGTCGCAATCGCTGGGGTACGGTCGCTGGGGGGCAAGCCCAGCGATCCCACGCGAAGAACACCTGCAAAGTCGTAGACCATGGGGATTCCCTACTACCACGTCGATACGTTCACCGAGCGGTTATTCGGTGGCAATCCCGCGGGCGTCTGCATACTGACTCACTTTTTGGAGGACGCGATTCTCCAAAACATCGCAGCCGAGAATGCATTGGCGGAAACCGCCTTTGTCGTTTCTCGCGGCGAGGAGTTCGATCTGCGTTGGTTTACTCCGACGATGGAAATCGATCTTTGTGGACATGCGACGTTGGCTCCCGCTCACGTGTTGTTTCGGCATCTGCATTATCCTGGCGATACGATCGTGTTCCACTCACGCGCTGGGGTACTGAAGGTCGCCCGAGAGGGAGAATGGCTCACGCTCGACTTTCCTTCGCGTCCGGCAGTGGAGTGTGCGGCGCCGGAGGGACTGCTACGCGCGATGGGGCGAATGCCGGAGTGGGTGGGCAAGGCTCGCGATTACCTATGCGTCTATCCAGATGCGGCAACCGTTCGCGCACTGCACCCCAACATGGCCGAACTGACGGAGTTGGACGCGCTGGGCGTGATCGCCACGGCACCGGGCAGCGACGGCGTTGATTTCGTGTCGCGATTCTTTGCTCCAAAAGCCGGAGTGCCCGAGGACCCGGTCACCGGTTCGGCACATTGCACGTTGATTCCGTATTGGGGACGGCGGCTCTCCAAGCAGCGCATGCACGCGGTGCAAATTTCTTCGCGTCGCGGCGAGTTGGGTTGCGAATGGCGAGGCGATCGCGTCGGAATTTCAGGTCGCTGCGTAACCTACAGCGCGGGTTTTCTCGCCATCTGATCCTCCGACTGTTTCTTCCGACTCGCTTCGGTAGTGGAGCTTGCTAAAGCTCCCCGCGCGTGGCATCGGAACTAGGCGCCGCGCTACAACCGGTGCTAACGCCAAAAGGCCGGCTGGTCATGCATTCGCCGAGGCGAGTAAAGCGGCGTTCGCATCGGCCGCTATGGCGTTCGCCGCGGTGACGGCCGATCGATCGGGCTACGTACTGCTTATGTCGGCGCTTACGTAGCAAGCGGTCGAAGCTGCGTGTGATAAACCAAACTGCCGATGGAGTACCCTGCCGTTAGTCCTTCGGTGCCATCGAATAGGTAGTGGATGCCGCCGTACACTCGACTCCAGGAGGCCTCGTCTGCTGCGTCGTAGAAGTCGGTGAAGCTCCGCGTCACCCATTTCGATGCATCGTAGGGTAGCGAGGCAATGTTCGTAGGAACATCTTGTTGCGTAGCAAATGAAAAGCCCGCCCCGAACAGTTCTGTGAGAATCTGTGCGGCTGCGCCGCTGAATGTGCTGTGACCAGACGTATACGCAGGAAAGGGCGGAGTTACCAGGAGCGGAGTCCAAAGGACGTCTTGAACGGTCGCGGGATTTCCGTCGCTGTCGGCTGCTCGAATCGCGGAAATCGGCCTCCACAACGCGTATTCGTACTTCGCATCCCAACAACTGATTCCAGCATCGGCAAGCGCCACGTTCAGAAGCGTTAAGACGCGAGCGCTCTCAAGCAGAGTCAGGCCGTTATTCATGGTGATATCGGCCGCGATGCGATTCCAGTGGCCGGGGGGGGTAAAGGTTCCCCCACCATCTGCCCAGAAAAACGCAATAGCGGTTTGGTCCTCGGTGCGAATGGGACTGATTTTCGATCCGAGACGCATGACTTCGTCAACGGCTTCTGCATACGCTGGAGAATCCAGTGCTGGTGGAGGAGGAGGCAAGAACTGATCCGGAGCGAGCATCGCGAAGGGAGTGACGTCAGGCCATTGCGGTAGAAATGGAGCCAAGTACGGAGGGGGGGTTCGGTTCCAATCACCGGGCTGATTTCCCGGGACGTAGTTCACCACGGCATCCGAACCGTCGTTGCTTCGCGCTTGGAGCATTGCATCACCGACAGCAAAGCCAAACTCGATACTCGATTGCAAGGCACCGACCATGGCAAACTCGCGTAGCGTTTCATCGAACGTGGCTTGCCACGTGGGCAATTCCTTGTCGGTGTAAAGGGCCTTTGCTACGCGAAAAGCGGCCGCGGATGCAGCGATATCGGGATGCAAACCCGATTGCGGCACAGTGCCCACCAAGAACGATTCATACTCGGGGGTGATGGCGTTGATTGCGTCAAACATCGCACCTTGAATCATCGCCAAGTTCCGCGCGACCTTGGGAGGTTCGGAGGTGAAACGCGTGCCCGGTGCAGGATCATCGGTAACACCGCGCCAATCGCGAATGGCATTGAGCGCGGCGTTGTTCCATTCCTGAACGACCGTCCCCACCCTTACTTGCGTCACCATGGGGATCAGCCGCCCGACCTCATCCATCGCCGAGATGGCGATGTCGTGAACGCCTGTTGGCAATCGCAAGGAGAAATCGAAAATCCCGGAGGTATCCGCAGAGATTCGAAACGAGGATTGGGTACTAGGATCGGTGAAATCAACAAACGACAACGGATTTGTCCTTCCGCGAATAACGACATCGTGGCTCAAGACCACACCATTGCGATTGAGGTCTTGTGCGGTATCCACTGACGATTGAACGAACATGGGTTGTCGCGTTCGATTGATCGCATTGATAATCGCGAGAATATCCGTTGGATCAAAACGTTGATCTCCATTGACGTCGCAATACAATTCGTTGCTCGGTTTTGATTCGGGCAGAATGCGAAATCCAGTTCGGTTATACTCATTGATGATGCGAAGAACATCCAATGGATTCACTCCATGGCTTTCGTCTACATCGTTCGGGAGATTTGGATTCTGCCAAGAGGAGTCCATCGCAAGACGCGACTCCAGGTTTTCTAAAATCAATTTTCTGGATGTGTATTTTCTCATGATCCATTGACTCTCTGGTTGGTAAGCAATCGTCTCTAGTTTGGTATCCGTGCAACCGGTTATCGGCCGCAACGGCAGGGAGGGGCCCAACATCAAATACGTCTATTAACGTGGCGAAACTGCGATCAACGCTTGAATCGCTTCTGCGACGAAATCGATATCGTTCGGTTGGTTGTAGACATAGAAGGACAGCCTTAGTGTCGGACCGATCCCAAGAAACTGATGGAGCGGTTCTGCGCAATGAAACCCCGAGCGAAGGCAAATCCCATAGGCATCGCTCAAGCCTCGGGCGATCACGTGAGATGAACAGCCCTCGATAAGAAACGAGAGAGGCCCGCTCGTTTCAGGATCCCTGGTAGATATCCAGCGAACTTTGGGAATACGAGATAGTTTTTCAATTGCATAGTTCCTCAACGTACGGACGTGTTCATGGATTTGCGCAGGAGAGAATTGCCACAAATAATCGATAGCGGCGTTCAAGCCGGCTGCGCATTCGACACTCGGTGTACCAGCCTCCAAACGCCATGGGTAATCCTTGTAGTGAACTCGATCACCGTGAAGGTGCTCGACAACGCCTCCACCACGCACGACCTCGGTCAGTCGTCGCAATTGGTCCGCCTTTCCCCAAAGAACTCCAATGCCGGATGGAGACCCTAGTTTGTGTCCGCTGAAAGCCAAGAAATCGCAGCCCAACTGCTCTGTGTCGAGTGGGCCGTGAGGTGCGGATTGTGCTGCATCCAAGACGAGGATAGCGCCGTGTCGATGGGCTTCCTCCGCGAGACGCGCGACATTCGGCGACCTGCCGGTTACGTTCGAAACATGACTGATGCATACCACGGAAACATTTCTTTGGCGTAACTCCTTGACCATCGACTCTTCATCCAGAGAGCCATCCTCGTTGGGCTGCACTCTGGTGGTCCGATCTGGATCCCAAACCAAGAGGGCTGAATGATGATCGGTGGCCGAAACCAAGATCCTGCCTGGATCGGGCCATCCCCGCGCAACTAAGCTGAGGCTGTCGGTTGTGTTGCGAGTAAACACGAGCTCATTCTCAACTCCTTGCACCCAGCGCGAGGCGGTAATGCGAGCGTCTTCATATGTTGCCGTAGCACGATCACCCAGGTAGTGCACCGACCTGTGCACGCCACCGCTGGAGTTCGACATTGCATCGACCACAGCTTGGATGACGCGCTGAGGACGAAGCGCCGTAGCAGCCGAATCTAGATACTTCAGGTCACGCCCGGAGGGGCTGGTTTCCTGAAAGATAGCAAAGTCGCTCTTGATCGATTCCGGTATGGTGGTTTGCATCAGGCTAGGACCCTTACGTTCGTAGAAGCTGGTTTCAGCCTGCATGTAAGGAATTTGCCAGTGGATTCAGGGGGCAAGAAAGCGACTTTGCGACAGCGCGCCCGTACGGGTTCTTGGAAAAGCTGCGTGAAGCGATCGTGAATCGAATCCATGTCGGGCTCGATTCCCAATAACGATGGGACGATCTGAAGTTCAAAGTGATTCTTAGAAACCTCGTCGACGCGAAAATTGCTCACACCGTCGTCGATATACGCAGCATCACCAATCTGCGCGGCCGTCACCCATTGCTCCCGCTGCGTGATCGTCTCGTGGATTCGTCCGAGCACTTCGACCTTTTGGGTGTCGCTGCCGCACTCGCACGCTCTCCCAACAATCCGACCGACATCCCCAACGTAGTAGCGAATCAAAGGCATTGCCGTGTTGCTTAAGTCGGTAATTGCAATCTCTCCGATTTCCCCGTCTTGTACGGGTTGATCATCGCGCATAATCTCCACGATGAACCAGTCTTCAAAAATGTGCATTGAATGCTGGTTGTTGCATGCCGCGGCGATGGGGCCCACCTCGCTCGTGCCATACATGTTTCGAGTGTGCATTGAAAGCGATCGGCCGACCCGTTGGAGCATCTGAGGACATGCCAGCCCTCCGTAAGGCGCGCAGTATCCTTTTGCATCGTCGCCGTACCTCAATCGATCTGGTTGGGACTCTGCTAGCCACAACAAATACTGTGGAAACGCCCGAAGTAGTTTAGGATGAAGGCGGGAAAGGGTCGTCCACAAATCCGAGAGTTGCAATACCAAGTCCCCTTGGTTTCGAGCGTCAATCGGGGCGAGGACATCTTCGACGAATAGAATCCTTCGTTGAAACATTCCGTGGAGATCGGATTTAAACTTTGTGGATTTGAAGGACTTCCGCGAGGCACCCTGCTTTATTAATTCGTACCAAGACGTTATTGGAGGACCATCCAATCCACATACGGTATTGCAGGCGTTCGGGGGAATGTCGACCATTCGGAACCCATACTGCTCGCCCGTTGAAACATGCATCGTATGAAGTACCAATGCTCGTACGACATCTCTCTTGAAGAAATTCGAAACGACAGTGAATCGCTCACCCGTTGTGCCGGAGGTGGAAAGGTATGACCGATTGTCGCCCCGATCGACCGTAACGACTCCCTCGGGAAAACGTTTTCGAATGTCGGTTTTTCGAACGGGTTTGAGTTGTTGCAAGACGGAGAACGCATCCTGTGGATGCACGTCGGTGATCGGCAAACCGACGCCCGATAATCTCTCCTGGTGAAAGGGGGTTGTGATCGCACCGTTAAGCAGGTGAGCAAGTCTCTCCTGTCGTGTGGTTTCACGCGAAGCGTGCTGTCCGTTCCGACTCAGTCGCTTCATGTCCTGAGCCAAGCAAAGGAATTGAGTCTTGCCTGCCTGTTGAAGCCCCCATCCGCCGAGGGCTGCCAGGGTTTTTCGGAAAGCGTCTGGCATAATGAAACACCTTTGTTCGCGTAATGAGGAGTGACGTTCGACAGATGAAGCTAGGAAAGGGGGTGATTCTGGATCGGCGATTGGGTAGCTCTAAGTGCGCATCTGCTGCGTCTTGTCTTTGGGTACTGACGCCATTTTCAGGATGTTGGTTTTCGGTTGGATTCGTTGGGGTTGGTCTTCTATTGCTCGATTAACGGAACGTGTTGATCATCGATGGCTGCTGCGTTGAAGTAAGTGAAGGGATGCTTGAGGCGGTGTGAGCAATGCTGGAAGAATCAGGAAAGATCCGTGTCGCATTACGCGTTTCGGGCACAAGCAACTTCGGTTGCACAATCGATGTTGGAGGATTTGACTATTGCTCCAGCCGATTCGGAGCTTTGGCGAGTTGATAGTCGGGATTGCGGTTGCAACTGTGCTCCTTGGCTTGAGGCAAGCGGGATATGTGTTGGATTCGTACCGATCGGTTAAGGTGGAGTTCACGTTCGGGAACGCAGTGAGACCGGGAACGCAAGGAGAAGGCCTTGTTGATCCTCGATCGACCGATTTGTTGGGATATGCGTCGCGGAGACAGCGCCTAAGTCACGATGAGAGACGGGATCGAATGTGGTTGTTAGTGCACTGCGTCAAGTTTACGAAAGCGTTTCGGACTTCAAATCAGGCGGATTGCCATAACGAGATGAAGGGAACTGCCATGAGGCGCGCGGGATGTTCCCACGTGATCCAGATTGGCCTAGCAAGGTAGTGCGATTGATACGGGGGCAGGCGTTTCTCGATGGTTGGCAATGTGATGCTTTGAAATGAGCGATGGCTTTGCGTGTTTCGAGGTCGTTCGACCGAACGGGACATAGGGCTTCTAGGAATGTTCATGCGTGGTTTGCAACATTCTTTGGGCTGCGGCATTGGGGCTGCGAATGGAGAGGCAACCGCATCGTGACCTTAGGTCATTGCGTGACCCTATGGCGCGGGTTTACTCGCCATCGAATCATCCACCCACACGTTCGCACTGACATGCCTGGGTACAGGGCCTTGCTCAAGCTCCCCGTCCTGGACGATACGTCCCCGCTTTTCGCGCAACGATAGACCCACATCGGGGCGGTTTTGTTGGTGCTCCTGTCAGACTGGAGGTCGCTCTACGCCGTTGAGCTTGTTTAAGAACCTGTCACTGGGTCGCTTGTTCCCCGTTGCGATCCTGGCTGCTTGGATGGGGGCCGTGCTGATCGAATTTCGTTTTTGCCAATTCAGGAATTCCCATTCCCAAAGGGGGTGTTCCAGAGACATTCGGGTACAATGGGGCACTCTGCGAAGGCGGATTGGAAACTCATCAAAATTATCTCTCTTGTATGCGAGACCCAAGCGAATGAAGACGTATCGAACCCTAGGCCAAGCCTTGCTGCTGGCTGGCGGGATCGCGGGTGGCTGGACTGTTCATGCCATGACATCCCAAGACCCTGGTGCGCCGGCGACAACCGCCGTTGCCGAACCCGCTAACGAAGTGGTCTCGCCGTTGGAGACACTCGATTGGATGGTAGGGGAATGGTCGGCCGATACCCCGCAAGCCTCCGTGGCATTCTCTGTGAAGTACGCCAAGAACAACGCGTTCCTGATCCGCTCGTTCAAG
Organism: Pirellula sp.; assembly: GCA_046318495.1. Lineage (GTDB taxonomy): Bacteria > Planctomycetota > Planctomycetia > Pirellulales > Pirellulaceae > JBKCUI01. The sequence goes on from JBKCUI010000129.1 coordinate 8,999, forward strand.
ATGGAGGACAAAGCCCAACCCGACGTCAGCCACTCCGGCATGCAAATCGTCGCTTGGGACCCGGCTCGATCGGCCCTGCGGTCCTGGACCTTCGATGCCAACGGCGGCTTCGGGGAAGACGTATGGAGCCAACTCGGCGACAAATACACTTTGCGCACCACCTACACATTGCCCGACGGTGGACGCGGCGCTTCGATCAATTACTTGAGCTACCTCGATGTGAATACGTTCGTCTGGAAGTCCACGCATCGCGAAATCGATGGCGAGTTGATGCCGGACACACAAGAAATCGTATTCCAACGCGTGCTGGAAGAAGCCGCTCCAGCCAACCAACCCTAACCTCCATTACAAGCGAACGGCAAAAACATGAAAAACACATTGAAGGTTTGGTTGGTGATCTTTGCAGCTGGGTTTGCTGCCCTGAGTTGGCATGACTCAGCTCGCGCACAGCGCGGCGGAGAACGCTCTGCTGGCAACCGAGGGGGCATGGAAGGAGGACGCGGAGGCGGAGGTGGAGGCCCTGGCATGTCTAGGCCTGCACCGAGGCCAGGACAAGGCGGCCCCGGCGGACTCGGTGGCGCAGGCGGGCCAGCGGGTGGCCGCGGCCCTGGGGCCGGAGGTGGACTCGGTGGACCCGGTGGCGGCATGGCCAATCGACCCGGTGGCGGTGAGCAACGACCAGGCAATCCTGGAGGCGGATTTCAGCGACCCGGTGGCAATGGTCCTGGCGCTGGATTGGGCGGTGGGCCCGGCGGATTGGGGGGGGGGAACGCAGGCGCCGCAAATCGCCCCGGTATCGGCGGACCCGGCAATAACGCACCCGGAGCCAACCGACCCGGCGGTCCAGGAAACATCGCAGGCCCCGGCGGCAACCCCGGCGCCAATCGACCTGGTATCGGTGGTCCTGGAAACAACGCACCTGGTGCCAATCGCCCGGGCGGGCCAGGAAACATCGCAGGTCCTGGAAACAACCCAGGGGCCAATCGACCCGGAATCGGTGGACCAGGAAACAACCTTCCTGGCGCGAATCGACCGGGAGGAATCGGGAACGCCCCAGGTCCCGGCGGGTTGGCAGGAAATCCCGGGGATCGACCTCGACCAGGCAACAATCCGACCTCTTCGCAACTCAACGACTTCCTCGGCGGTGGCGATCGACGCCCCATGCCTGGCGCGAATAACGATCTTCGTCCTGGCGGTCAGCGCGGCCCCGAGAACGGCCTCGGCAATCGCAATGACATCGGCAACCGAAATGACATCGGAAATCGTACTCAGATCGGCAACACGACGAACAACATTGGCAATACCACCAATAACAACAACGTCGTGCGCGCCGATCGCGAAGTGAACAACAACATCGACGCTGGCCGCAACGTCAACGTCGGCAGTGTGAACTTCAACAATGTGAACTACAACGACAACCGGCAAGCTTGGGTCGACAATCGCCACGTCACCGGCGATGCAGTGCGGGTCAATGCAGGCAGCCGCTATTACGACGCATATAGCACCGGTGCCTATCGCGCCGGGGCCGTAGATGGTTATGCCTACGCAGCCCGATGGGATACTACGGCAGCGGCCACAGCCGCATGGGCCGCCCCCACCTTCGCAGCCGTCGGCGGATTCCTCGGAGCGTCGATGGCTTCGGCCCAACCGCAGTACTACGGTTATGGCACCGGCGGAAACGTTTACTACGAACAGAACACCGTCGTGGTGAACGGCAACCCGGCAGGGAGTCCAGCGGAATACGCGCAGCAAGCGGCCCAACAAGTCGCTGCAGCGCCGCCTCCCGCTCAAGTCGCCGACGAAGAATGGATGTCGTTGGGTGTCTTCGCTCTGACCGAAGAGCACTCCAGCGATTCCAACACCATGGTGGAATTGGCGGTAAGCAAGAGCGGCGTTCTCGGTGGCACCTACTACAACGAGGCCACTCAGAATTCCCGTCCACTGAAGGGAACTGTCGATCTGAAAACCCAGCGTGCAGTCGTCGGGTTTGCGGATGGCAAGAACGCCGAAGTAAGCCTTGAAACCGGCCTCTACAACTTGACCCAAGACGAAGCGCCTTCGCTGCTGCATCGCGGCCCAGAAGATTCGTCGCCGGTTCTGTTGGTACGGCTCAAGGCCCCCGATCAAGCCGCCAAGAACTGATCGCGGGTTCGAGATGTTTCAATCACCGCGCCGAAGTCGGATCGACTTTCGGCGCGGTGTAAGGACGCGATCGCGGCGCTCGGTCGTGTGGCTCGATCGTGAATCGCAGCGCAAGAAGTAACCCAATTCCCTGGACGGCGAGAGCGATCACATCATGTTTGAAACCTTGAAGCACAGCATCTTCACCAGCATCGGGGCAGCCAGCCTCACACAAGAGAAGATCGCGGAAATTGTTCAGGAAGTGGCCAAGCATATCCCGCTGACCAGCGAACAAGCCAAAGAGTTCAGCGACGAAGTCACACGTCGCAGCACGGTCGCTCGACAGGACCTCGAAAAGCAGATCGATGCCAAAATCGATCATGCCTTCATCCAGATGGGATTGGTCAAAAATGAATTGCGCAAAGCGAGCGAGACGTCTAGCAATACCATCACGCAATTGATCGATGCTCGCATCGAAGCGGCCCTCGAACGCCTCGGAATCGCAAGATCGGACGAGTTGGCATCCCTCGAAGAGCGTGTCTCGAGATTGGAACGCCGAGCGGAGTGATTGCGAGCAACTCTCATTCGCGATTTCGTTCCTAACGTGCAGCGTATTCGCCGCCTTCGAATGGGGTCCGATCTCGCGTCGTTTTTCAACGATCCTTTGCTTGCAGCGCGGATGGGCAGCGGTTAGAACGGTTTTGAGTCCATCCGGTTTCGTGAACTCGATGGGACTTCCTCTCATCCAGGGCATCGCGCGCGCTGATGCTCAGTCACAAAACACCTTCAATTGAGGTTCACTGTTGATGAGCGCATACAACTCTCTGCGATCGTTTCTTTTCAACGTTGGCATGGTATCCCGATCTTTCCGTGTTTCGGCCGTTGCAACGATCTTTTCTGTCGTCGCAATCGTAGCGGGAGCGGGAACGATGAGCGATGCGGCGGTCGTTACGTATTCCGCTTCGGATGCCGCGGCAGGGCCGACCGATCCTCGCCCGAACTCCAACGCGATGGCGGCAAACTTCGACACAGCCGCATCTGCATTGGGTACGTTGCAAATCATTACTTTTGAGTCCGCTCCCCTGGGGGCCTTTTCGAATTTGACCGTCGCGCCCGGTGTCTCCCTTTCCGGGGTCGATAGAAACGGCGGTTCACAAACGATCCGAAACACCCCAGGTGGAGGCAGTGGGCCAAGCGATCCCGTTTCGATTTATGGATACAACACGACCCTTGGTGGTGCGAATTTTGTCTATGTACTCGGCGGAACATTGACCTTTACCTTCAGCACGGGTGTCCAAGCCTTTGGCGCGTACATTTCGGGCATTCAGTTCGCTGGTGAAACGATTACCTTTAACGATGGATCGTTCCAGTCTGTCGCTATTCCGCCCTTGGGCGTGTCCGACGGTGGCGTCGCATTTGTCGGATTCACGGATGCGGGCAAATCGATCACCAGCATCACCATCAATGCTGTCGGCAGCCCCGGCGGTCCAGACTTCATCAGCATCGACGACGTGCGGATCGTTGCCAATGTTCCGCCCGTTCCCGAGCCATCGACATTTGCGATTGTCGGCCTTGGAGCCATGGGATGGGCGGCATTCAAACGCCGCCCGAAGCGTCGCTAGGTTTGGACTTCTTGCTTCGTATCCTTTCCGCTACGAGATAACCACCATGAGAACCTGGATGTTCGCTTGCGTTTTCGCACTCGCTACATGGACTGCTGCTCAAGCTCAAGATTCCATGAAGGATATCCCCTACATGGACGACGGCCATCCCAGGCATGTGCTGGACATTTACCGAAGCGCGTCCCTCGCACCTGCAAAACGGCCGGTGGTCGTTTGGATCCATGGTGGAGGCTGGCAGACCGGAGACAAGTCCGATGTGGCTCTCAAGCCCCAGTACTTTGCTGAAAAAGGGTACATCTTCGTCGCGTGCAATTACCGCCTGCTGCCGGATGTGACCATGGAGGTCCTAACACGCGATGTGGCACAAGCGATCGGATGGGTTCATAAGAACATCGCTGCCCACGGTGGCGATCCCGATCGCATCCTGGTCGGAGGGCATTCGGCTGGGGCGCAACTCGCCGCGCTGCTGTGCATCGATGATCGCTACTTGAAGGAAGTCGGCGTCCCGATGAGCGCGCTGAAGGGTTGCATCCCGGTCGATGGGGATACCTACGATATTCCCAAGATCATTTTGACCGCCGAGCATCGTCAAGCGGTCTACGGTGGGCCGATGCCAACCTTTGGCCACCGTCAGAAATTCGGCAACGATCCGCAAAAGCACATCGACTTCTCGGCCGTGACGCACGTAGCCAAGAACAAAGGTATTCCTCCGTTCTTGATCCTGTTCTTTTCAGGCAATCCCGATACCACCGTGCAAGCCAAACGGCTTGAAAGTGTCTTGAAAGAATCGTCGATCCCGGTGAAGGTGATCGGCAAACACGATTCGAATCACTCCAAACTCAACGACGATCTAGGCATAGCCGAGGATCCTGCCACCCAGGCTCTGACCGAATTTCTCAAGGGGCTGTAGTGTTCTGTAGCGTAGCGATGCTAGTTTCGGCGGGTGGATGATTCGCACCCTGGGAAACGAGTGCCAGACAAAGGTGACCTGCACGCGACATGGCGATTGGTCCGTCGAAGCACCCGTGGGCAACCGCAATTGAGCTGCAAGACCGCAGTGGCAATCGGGGCTGCTTCGACACTGTTTCGCTTACGAAAAAACCCTCGGCGCAAATTCCCAGCAGTCTGGGGTGCTCCGAGGGTTGTTTCTGGAAGGAAGATCAGATTATTGTCTATCCTGCTTTGCGATGGCATGTCCAAGGCGAACATGCCATCGCTTCAGGACAGGCATCTCGCGACTAGAACTGGATCTTGTAGCGATCCGTCATCGTGCGGCGCATATCGGAGAGGGCTTGTTCGAGTTGGGCCATCATTTGCTTGAAGGCCGAATTGCCTTGTGCTTGGCCAAGTTGGAAGTACTTGGTCGGCGAGTTCGGATCGACAAATCCGCCGGCGGAGTAGCCGTATCCGTAATTGGACAGCGTGCGAGAAACACCCCCGGCCCACGTGCCACCAGCGGTTGCAGTGGAGAATCCAGCCGTGCCGGCATCGCTCGCGACTGCTGCCGCACCTTGGGAAATGTTGATGGTCTGCATCGAGACCATGTTGGTGCGAAGGGCTTTGGCGACTTCGGCGCCAAAGTTCACCATGTCCGGGTCGATATTGAGCGTGGGGAGCATATCGATGCGATTGGCCATGTTGCCGTTCCACTGAGCGCGTTCGCCGGTATTGTTGGCCGAGTAGTCGCGCACGCGATGAACGATGTTGACCAGTTTCTTGTAGTAGTCTTTGGTGTTTTCTGCAATCATGCTGGCGCTGGCTTCGGCGGGATTAGCAGCAGGAGCAGCGGTTGCGGCCGCGGTGGACGCTGCACTCATATCGCCACCGTGCTGATGAACGGTGAAGATACCGAGCACGTCGTCGAGGGCTTGTGCGGAGAGCGTGCCGGTGAAGGTAATGGTCTGCAGATCGGGGCTGTTGGATTGATTCCAACTGGCCAATTCAGGCAGGCTCGTACCGCGTCGAGCCATGGCTTCTAAGAAGAAGGATTTGGCGATGGCTGCAAAGTCTCGCGAGCCTTGGCGGAATTGCAGCGAGATGGTTGCGTTCTGGAGGGAGTCTTTGCGAACCGAAAGCGTTACGCCTTGGACGCTGGCGAGCGTCTTGGCGATGGCGGTCAGATCGCGATTCTCGACCGACTTGAATTGCGATAGTCCTTGCGCGAGGACTTCTGTGGAGACGATGTCTTCCAGATCGAACGCGATCAAGGTCGAGAGTTGGTCGAGCGGGCTGGCGGCGGCTCGGAGCAAGTAATCGCTGACCGTATTCGCGCGGTCCTTCTTGAGCCACTGGCCGACAAACTTGCGATCCGCAGGACGGACGATCGACAGGATGTTGTTTTGTAGCGGGATCAAATACATCTGGTTAGGAGTCCAGACCGCAGGGCGTCCACCGATGTTGTCCACATAGCCAGCAGCGCGTTGTGCGATGGCCTCTGGAGCGGGCATTTGAGGAACGACTGCGTAGCCGATTTCCCATTCTGGTTGGAGGGAGCCAAGGTTGATTTCGGCGGCGATGCGAGCGCCGTTGACGCCGCTCGGCAGGTCCGATTCCAGGGGCGTGCCGCTGGACAGTTTTCGGATGGCGACGAAGTCGCCATGGAGAATCGCGTTGGCTGTCTTGGGGCAAGATTGCAAGACATCAGCCAAGGTTGGGTCGGCAGCCCGGGAAACGGAGGCGAATGGCAAACACAATGCCAGGGTCAAGTGAGGGACGAACCTCTTCATAGTGAATTCAGCTTTGAGTGAGGAATGAAGTACGTGTGGATGGAAGTGCCTAACATGCACGGCAATGATCGAACCGCCCGCGAGTTTTCCCGAATGCGGCGGATTCCAACGGAGAAACGGATCGAACGCGGCGCATGCCACACCCGCGCTCTCATTTTGCTCCGATTTTGGGTCCCTTGCCACTGGTAACCGATAGGGGCGAACTCGATTTGGCTAGGAATTCTGGGGCAGAGCACGCGCCGTTGACAGGTGTTACACACTCTCTTGGCGTTCCAGAATCGCGTCTTTTTCGTTCCAGATGGAGTGCGGGTCGAAACTCATCGAGGCGATCATGCTCATGGCGACGCAAAGCGAAAATGCAACCGCGGCAGGCCCGATGTGGAACTCGACCAATCCCGAGAGTTTGACCAGCATCACCAAGAACGCCAACAGCATGACGTCCATCATGCTCCATCGCCCTGAAAACTCAATCAATCGATAGGCCCACGCGCGATGATGGCGTTCGAACCAACGCAACCAACAAAGCTCGAACAGCGTTACGAGCTTGGTCAGGGGCAGAACAATCGAAAACAACAGGATCACACCGCCGATGAACCAACTGCCCGACAAAAAGAGCTCGACGATACCGCCGAGAATGCTGCTGGTCGTTCGATGCCCAAGCTTTTCAATCTCGAGGATCGGCAACGACACTGCAGCAGGAAACAAAACCAAGGCACCTAAGGCGGCTGCGGCCGTTCGCTGTTGCGAGTTGCCGCGTTCCCCCGCGCGATCGATCCAAGTGCCGAAGCTGGGGCATGTATCGATCCTATCGGGTTGCCGGGTGCCGACGCGTTGGATCAATCCGCAGCAATGGCAGGCTTTCAAGGTTGGATTTACGATCGGGCCGGCTGGACGCTCCTCTGCCACAGGCGAACTTCCGGGAATGGATTCTGTTGCCATCGCTTGACGTTTCATCGATTGAGGCCGCTGGCCAAGGATTGGAATCGCTTCATTCGATCCAGACATCGTGACAAGATTTCAACCGCTCCGATGCAAGCCGATTTTTGCTCAATTGGTCTCGCACGGCCTCAGTCGAATCCACGATATCCCAGTCCGATCGTAGTCGGTTATCTAGGCAAAGGGCGATCGACGACAGGGATGCCCTCTTCGAGCATCTTTCTTGTAATCGACTTCACTAACTCCGGAGAACGCAGCCAGAGGTCAAAGACTTCTTGGCCTCGATCGTCCATCGGAGACAATTCGCCCCCGGGGATTTCGAGGACCTTTAGCCGTATGTTGTGCTTGGTTGCCGTTTGCTTGAGCGTGGCAAGCTGATCCAGCGTCAATACCGCATTGATGGGCATGCTCGCTGCATTCTCGAAGCCATCGGTCGAAGCGGTTTGGGGGGCCTCGAGACCGGAGGGGATCAACGGTGCAATTGCCTGAAGTTGTTCCAAGGTTGCGCCCGGCGGATGTTCGAATTGCAACTCGACGACGTAGCCGGGGGTTTCCGAAGTGCAAAGCTTCCATCCATGCGGGTTGTTTCCATCCCACATGTGCTTGTATCGATCCAGAGTATGAAGGCCTTGCTTGACCACTTCGTGCTCTGGGTCTTGAGTGAATTCTCCAAACTCGCGGTACCCTTTGCCGTCCGGAAACAGGCCAACCCACGAGACTGCCAAGTCGTACCCGCGAAGGTGCATCATGCAGTGGATCATGCAGTCGTCAGCTTCCCAGCTTGCGAAGTAGGCTCGCGATCCCCGCTTGAGCAATGGATCCTTGAGCCGAAAGCACGGAGTCTGCCCCCAGTCGATCTCGTTCTGCGGATCTTGCTCCCAAACGTTGAGCATCAATCGACCTCGCTTGTAGGTGAATTCCAAGCGTTGGATGCCGTTCCATTGTGGTTCTCTCGCCCAGTAGATTCCGCGTATCTTGGGTAGCTTCATTCCGTGTCTCTCCGAGGGGGACGCGGCGCTGCCATAGCGCCTAGGGAGTCGATTGCAACGATTTGCGTGCAACTCCCGTATCGACATTATTCACGGAGATGCGTTGGAGGGTAGCCATTCCCGCTCTTTTGCGTCCCAGAATGCGTCCGCATCGGGGGGCTCGCCCCGTTTCCACAATTGCCAGTGCTGGATGGAGCGTTCCAGGATCCAAAGCGTTTGCGATGCCTGGTCGTATTGAACGCCGGTCATCATGCCCACGCCGGAATCCGATCCGCGGTACCAAGCCATCGCTCGATAGATTTTCGCCATCCGGGGAGTCGATTGTCCGTCCGTCCACCAACTCGGAGCGTCCTCGGGTAGGTCGAGTCGCTCCGCTTGCCTGCGTTCGATGGCTTCCACGTTTCGCCCGCGATCACCCATTTGGACTAACGTTTTCGTGAATTTCCTTTCCATCGAGTCGGTCCACGCGGACGCGGAACTCGAGTCGGTCTGCATGCGAATCAAACGGACATGCCAATCCAAGCCCCCGGCAGACCATAGATGGAAGTGATGCACCTTAGCGGGATCGACCTCGTCCGGCCAGTGCCTGGCCACGCGACGGGCCTTGGCCCCGGGAACATCCGTCAGCGATTGTTGTTGGTCCCGTTGGTGCCAGCTTAGGCCTGTAAACACGAGCCAGACTCCAACCAACGCAGTGATTACGACCATCGCGCATCCGGCATAAACCAACATGCGGAGGCCATGCCTTACCGACTGCCACATTGGACGCTCATTTCAGTGGAAGTCCAATGCGGTCCCAACGCAAGGGACCGGTCGTTATCTGCGGCTTTTCAGGCGCATCCGACATGCTTTGGAAGATAGACCAGTACACGTACACTGCGGAGCCATAGTGCAACTGAAACGATACCGGCCCGTGGATCCGACTATCCTTCGCGAGATTGCGATTATCGCCCAAGACAAAGTACGTTTCTTCGGGAACGGTAGTTTCGGGGAATGAATCCAACTTCATTGAACGGCTGGGGCCGGAATAGTACGCGTATGCGCTCTCGTCCACGGCTTTTCCGTTGCGATAAAGTTGTCTGTCTTCCATACGCAGTCGATCGCCTGGCAAGCCGACCACTCGCATCGTAACCAACGTTGGTTTCTCCAGTGAGCCAGTACGGAAGACAACGATGTCGCCATGCTCGACCCCAATTGGATTGGACGGAGACTTGGTAACGATGATCCGATCTTCAGGCAGGACAGTCTTCGCCATGGCACGCATCGGGACGAGGAATACATCCGAGAAGTACGCATGGTTGAGCTCGATGAACATGTCCCATGCGATCATTCCAACCAACAGGGCTGCTAAGTACAAGTACCATCGCTGATACCATCGCCTAGGTTCTGAAATCGGTTTGCACGCAATCGTGTAGGTGTCCAACACGCGCGCCAACCATAGGACTGGGAAGAAAATCAACAGCCCGCAGAAGATCAATCGATTCGGGCGACCGTATACGATCCAAAGAACGTATATCCAATGCCAGGCTTGATGCATGCAGCACCAGAGAATACCACGCCGAATCCGACCGAGAAACATCAGCCCGATCGAGCCGCCTATCAATGTCATGACCACGGCCAGCCAAGGTTTCCATCGAGTCGACGTTATCGGTGAGCGGTCGGAAAGCACGTGTGGGTGCATGCGTCGATCCATTTCTCCCTCGGGACCCGAAATGGCAATGGCTTCGGTCCTGAACATCGAGCCAAGGTACGCAAGCCAGATTGCGCGCCCTGCACGAGTGTTTAGGGTGGATCCGAACCCTGAGCGAACCGTCCCTTCGCCAGGAAAGAATGGATCTCTTTGACCACCGAACGAGAGAGGAGAAGGAGGTTGTGTGAGGTTGTTACGGTCAGGTGGGCGGTCGCAAGAGCGAACCGAGTTCTGGACGCAGGAACTATCCCATCTAACTTAGCCGCAATGATGCCCGTTTCGGGCAAAGTTTGCAAGCCGGGAAGGGTCGTAAGTCCCGGTCGCGGGCGGGTTAATTGCCGTACTGCGGGAATGGCCCAGCCCAAAATCGGGGAGAGCGCAGTGGCGATCGGAGAGCCATCGATGGGCGGGGCCATCCAAACCATGCGGCTTACAGCAGGCTGGGGGCCGATGGCCATTGCCTGGCCTGTCACGATGCAGCCCATGCTATGGGCCACGACATGGGGTGTTTGTCCTCCGTTTTTTGCGTCCTCTAGATGGTCTCGGAGTCGCGCTGCATGATATTCGATTTTGTGATGCAGCGACCGATAATGCCAAGGTTCGACTTGGTACCCATACTGGGTCAAGCGATAGGCCAGCGGGCGGAGCATCCACGTCGGAGTCGCGATCCCGTGAACGAGCACGAGGAGTCCGAGCGAGCCAGGTTCGGGGCGCTCGGAGGCTGTTGCTTTGGAAACGGGCATCGAAGCACCTGCTCGCTAACGGATACCCACCATGAAACGCTGGAGTTGCGATCGCCGGAGGACGCATCCGCAACTGTTGTGCAGACACAGCAAAAGGGGGTCGTCCCATTCTACAATTGGATCGACAGCAGGGGCTCGCTCACGATTTTTTCGCTGCTTCTCGGGTGAATCGAAGCCGCATCGCGCGCCGTCGACCTCGCCTACTTCTTTTGCACTGCAGCCCGATCTAAACTACATCCGTCGTTCTGAGGGCGACTTTGTTCTGAGAAGAGCCCTCGGGATTGCCCCGCAAACGGGTATTGACCGTTGGCGGCGCGATCTCCCCATCGCACTTCGCACCTCTCCTACGCGGAAGTAGTCTCATGCGCGTTTCTGTCGCTTTACTCACGTTTTGCTGGATGTTCCCGATGCTGCCATCAGCCCTATCTCAAACCCCGATCACCCCGCCATCGCGCACCCTTGGGAGCATCGAGCGGCTTCGCCCCGAGTTTGACAAACTCCTCCCCGCCGACGCCAAACTCGAAGTCCTCGCCGACGGCTTCACATGGACCGAAGGACCGCTGTGGATGGGGGAAGGCGAGAACGGCTACCTGTTGTTCACCGATATCCCTCGCAACTCGATCTTCAGTTGGTCGCGAGGCCACGGGATCTCTTTGTTCATGCAACCCTCGGGCTACACCGGCATCACCTATTACGGATTGGAGCCCGGCGCTAATGGATTGCTCAAGGACTCCGACGGAAATCTCGTCATGTGTGAACACGGCGATCGGCGGGTCAGCGTCCTCACGCCCAACGGCGGCAAGCGAACCCTGGCGGACAACTATCAAGGCAAACGTTTGAACAGCCCGAACGACGGCGTGCTGAAGTCCAACGGCGACATCTACTTCACCGACCCACCCTACGGATTGCCGATGCGCGAAAACGATCCACGACGCGAACTGGATCATTTCGGTGTTTATCGCATCTCCAAAGCGACCGGCCAAATCACGCTGCTGACAACCGAACTGGCGCGGCCCAACGGTTTGGGATTCTCTCCCGACGAAAAGACGCTGTATGTTGCGCAAAGCGACCCAAAGAAGGCCATTTGGATGGCTTTTCCAGTTCAAGAAGACGGCGCGCTGGGCAAGGGCCGATTGTTCTACGATGCCACCGCGGAAGTGGGCAAACGCCCCGGATTGCCCGATGGCTTGTCGGTGGACAAGCTCGGCAATTTGTGGGCCAGCGGGCCCGGGGGCATCTATGTGTTCAGCCCAGAAGGCACGCTGCTCGGTCGAATCCTTACCGGCGAACGCACCAGCAATTGCTGCTTTGGCGAAGACGGCTCGACGTTGTTCGTGACCGCCGATAGCAACCTGTGCCGCATCCGGACTTCGGTTCAAGGGCTGTAGCTCAAAACCGCAATTTCGCGTCTCCCGATGCGCGAAATGCTCATCGGGAGAACACGGCAGCAGGCCGCTAGACTTGGTCGCAAACGCAACCCGACGGCGAAGCGTTACTTGAGCGGCGAGAATCCGGTCGGCTTGAGAAACCAACTCTTGACGCCGTTGCCCACCGTCAACGATCCGCCTGCTGCTTTTTCGGATTCGGTGCGGACTTTGTTCCAGACTTCGTCCTTGCGAAAACTATCGAAGGACGCTTTGGCGGCATCTTCCGATGCATGGGTGATGAAGTACACCAATGCATTGCCAGCCGCTGGCAGGTCATCGGATATGTCCGCTGCGCCTTTGTTGACCGGCGAGACGCTCGGCAGCAATGACTTCGCGGTCAGTTTCTCGCCATCGGCGATCGACCAGTAGATGATGTTGGTCATGCCGTGCTTCTTGAAAAGCTCGACCGTGTGGTTGCGAAACCGAGCGTTGAGCGCCGCGAGATTCTTGGGCGTGGCAATGTAGGTTCGAAGCTCAAACACACGGTCCCCTTTGCTTTCGACGGACAGTTCCGGGCTGTAGTCGTTTACCGACAAGAAGATCCGTTCGAACGATTTGACTGGCTTCTTGCCATTGACTTCCGATGCCTTGAGGGCGGTTTGCCAAGCCGGATCGGCTTGAAATTCGTTCCATGCTGCGTCGCATGCCTTGCGATCGGCATGCCGCACCAATGTCACCACCCGTTCGTCGCTGGAATCGGTGGGAACCCACGCGGCTACCAACTCGATGTGATGGGCTGCCATGAACTTTTGGCCTGCTCCCTCGATCAGCTTCAAGACATCGGCTTGCCGACCGGACTCGGCGTTGTAAACGCGCAGCTCAAAGAGATGGCTATCGGCATTCGTACTAGGGGTAGACCACAGCGCGGCTATCGCGCCGAGGCAAATCAACAAAGCAGTTTTCATGGTTCGATCCTGAGGAAGGAAAAACGAGAGGGAAAGCGACGCGTATTCTATCTGCAATCGAGCCTGTGTGCGATGTCGAGAGAACGACACGGACTTCACAAACTCATGTCGATCACGCTGATCCCGGGAATGGGAAACTGCCCCATGTGCATCAAGCGGTCGACGCCGCGTTCCAGGGTGACCGTTTCGCTGATCAACTCTTGGGGACGCAATCGGTCCCGTTCGATCATCTCCAATATCCGCGGATACTCCGTGGGTTGGATTCCATGGCTGCCATAAATCTCTAACTCTTTGGCAATCACCGTAGCCATCGGAATCGGAGGATCGGATTGGTCGCCGAGCATGAGGCCGACTTGCACATGCCGTCCGCGTTTGGCCAAGCAGGCGATCGAGTTCCAGCACGTGCGCCGGTCGCCCAGAGCATCGAGCGAGACGTGGGCTCCACGACCGGTAATGGCGTGAATCCGCTCGACGACTTTGCCTTGAGAGCCATCGAGGACTTCCTCTGCTCCCAGCCGCTTAGCCCATTGCAGTTTGATCGGATCGATGTCGATGCCGATCACTCTCGCACCGACCGAGGCTGCAATCATGATGGCGGCCAGGCCCACCCCACCACATCCATGCACGGCGATCCATTCGCCTCCTTGCAGTCGGCCTTGAACGATCACCGCTCGAAACGACGTCACAAACCTACAGCCCAGGCTGGCGGCGGTGACCCAGTCGATCGATAGAGGCAACGCGACGAGATTGAAGTCCGCGTGGCGAATCTGGACGCGTTCCGCAAATCCTCCCCAGTGCGTGAAGCCGGGTTGCGTGTGGCGATCGCAGATGTGCGAGTTGCCGGTCTTGCATTCCAAACACGATCCGCAGCCACAGCAAAAAGGGACGGTGACACGATCGCCGACACTCCAGCTTCGAACTTCGCTCCCCACTTCCGCGACGATGCCAGCCAATTCGTGTCCCGGGACGTGCGGCAGCGGAACGTCCGCATCGTGACCCATCCAAGCATGCCAGTCGCTCCGGCATATGCCACATGCCCGAACGTCGATCCAAACAGCGTCGGCTGCGAGGCGTGGAGCCGCGACATCCCGCACGGCAATCGGTCCACCAAACGCTTCGAAGATTGCAGCTTTCATAGTCGTGGCCCAGTTCGCTCGCGCGCGAGCCGTTGATTGGGAGTAAGGATCAAGAGGGAGGCAACGGGGAATCGCTGGGATGGGCGCTTTGTTCGCGTCGCGCGCGGTGCAGCAACAGTTCCATGACCGCAGCGCTGCCCAACAGTGCGATGCACTCCGAAGCGGTCCAAGCGTTTGGCATCCCCTCAACGATGTCGATCCAGAGCATCATCGCGCCGAGTGCCGCGGTGCTGCTCGAAAAGGCTCGCACCACCGATAGCTGTCCGGGAAGACCTCGTGCGACGCACATCAACAGCATCCCATGGACGACATACATCGCCGAGGACAATCGCGCGAGGTAGCCCGCGATGGGGGTATCTTCGAGCGGAGCCACCCCCATGATCTGGCTGCACGCATCCATCCACATCTTGGGCATGAACACGGCAGCTATCGCGCTGAATTGAATGATGCCGACCAGCATCAGCCACCTCTGAAGCCACTTCATCGTTGCTTGCCTCGCACCGATGGAGAAGGCGCCTGTGCAGAGGATTGCTTCAACAGCCAGTGCCACAGTCGCGTACCGGACGAGCACAGGGCGAGCTGGTCTAGTTTTTCAGGCGTGCACCACTGCATCTGTTCGTCGGGGGGAGCAGACCACTCCCCGCGCAGCGAAGCCATAAAGCCATTCAGTTGGATGCGATAGCGGGTCACCGAGTGCTTGAGGGAGTGCACTTGCGGACCGATCGTGACATCGACTCCAAACCGCTTTCGAAACGAAGATCGCAATCGACTTTTCGATTCTTTGAGCGTCCCGCATGAGGTGATGTCGAAACGAGGAAAGTCCCACAAACCCGACCAGCGCTCGTCGGGCAAGCATCGTCGCATCAGCCACTCGCCGTTTGCATTCTCGATGAGAAGTGCAGCTTCGGTCAGCTCGGTGATCACTTTGGGAGGTTTGGGAATGGGAATGCGATCTTGATCGCCATGCTTGGCCGTTTTGCACCACGCTTGCAAAGGGCATAGCAAGCACTGGGGTTGGCGCGGCGTGCAAATCTGCGAGCCGATTTCCATCAAGGCTTGATTGGTGGCGCCAGCCGGCAAGTCGGAATCGCGAACCATGCTCTCGGCAAACTCCCAGAGTTGCGTTTGGGCTTGTCGATTCTCCAAGGGCAATTCGATCCGAAGCAAACGGGCGTACAGCCGTTGGGTGTTGGCTTCGACAATGCCATGGGGGGCGTCCAAAGCAAACGACGCGATGGCGCTGGCTGTGTAGCGTCCGATGCCAGGCAATCGCAGGATGTCCTCATGGGCGGTCGGAAAGCGACCTTCGTACTGCGCGACGACGATTTGCGCAGCTTCATGCATCTGCCGCGCGCGGCGATAGTATCCCAATCCCGCCCACAAGCGATACAGTTCATCTAGCGGGGCCGCAGCCAGGGACGCGATGTCTGGGAAACGCGTCAAAAAGCGGTGGTAATAGGGAATGACCGTTGCAACTTGAGTCTGTTGCAGCATGATCTCGCTGACCCAGATGCAGTACGGATCGCGCGTTTGTCGCCATGGCAAATCGCGGCCGTGTTCTCGAAACCACCGCGTCGCAGCCCCAGGGATCGATTTGCTCATAGGGGCGGCAGATCAAGGAGACATATCCGAAGGACGGCGGCCGAGTGTTACCTTGACCTTGAATCGCTCGCCATTGCGTTGCTCCTTCTCGTCGTCCTGTTCCTTTTTGCTTTCCAATTCCAAGGGCAAGTCGCGTCCAGGATTTCCATTGCGACGCATATAGATCCACGGCCGTTCAAATTCGACGATGACCGATTCTCCGGATGCGGATTTGGCGAGTTCACGCCGCAGGTCATCGAAATTGCTGATGGACACGCCATCGACCTTGAGCAGCTTATCCAGCGTTCGGATTCCTGCGTGGTACGCCGGACCGTCGATGATGACGTCGCGAATCACCAGCGAACTGGGTTCGCAAGTGATGCCTAGAAAACCGCCTCGGCCGACAAATACGTCCGCCGTGTCGATCCTATCGACGATCTCTTTGGCCCCTTGAGCAGAAAGATCGGTGCCGAACAGTTGCAGGTCACCGAAGATCGGGACTTGCTCAAGGATGTCGATACACGAATCGTCCACCGGGGTGTAAAGGATCTCGAGCAACTGCAAATCGGCGATATCGCGAAGGCACAACAGATCTTGCGACGTTAGGCTTGCTTCAAAGATTTGCAGGCGTTCGATGCGCGGCATTTGCACGACGCACTCCAAAACCTCGCGGTCGATCAGTGGTCCTTCGAGCTTCACGAACTTCACGTCGACCAGCCACTTGAGCAATTTCAAGTCCTCTGGGGTTCCGACGAAGCTGCGATCGATCACCAACGCATTCTTGACTTCTTCTTTTTTGGTCAAGACCGACAGGATGCGGTTTTCACAGAATGCCCCCAATCGTCGCAGTTCCAAGACCGTAAGATCGCGCATCTCAAGGGAGATGTTTTCCAGAATCTTTTGCGCGACGACCGCACGGTAGGTCGTCCGTTCGCTCGCCAAGCGATTCAAGCACGCGTAGGCCTGCTGACCTTGTGCAGTGTCGGCATTGCGACCGAGGAATCCGAGGAATTGAAGGAGCCCTTCCGATTGAAGGCGAACGTCGGCGTCGGTGGCCTCAATCAACAGAGGCATCGCCATTTCCAGATGATTGCTGATCTTGCGCGTGGCGGTCTCGCGCGTCGCAAAGTCGTCGCTGGCGAGGTCGGAGATCCACTCGCGAATCGCAGAGGGGCTGACTACGCTGGTCGCGGATTCACCAGCCTGCACGGAGGGCTCGGGCGGCTGCGCTGCGGAGGGTGCAGCCGTTTGCGTGGTGGCTGGAGCGAGCCAGCCAAAAAGCGTCACGGAAAACATCCCCACCAACGGTAGCCAGCCGCATCGGATTCTTCCCGACCGCGAACGGCCCTCCTGCCGCCGGGCTAGAGCCCAGCTGTGAACGGAGACTCGACCATTCGATGGATCCGCGGTGGTGAGCTTGGCCAATCGATGTTGGCTTGTTGCGGTGTTCATTTACAGCTCATCCCCGCGAGGTAGATCTTCTAACGACTCCAGTCCCAATATCGCAAGGAATCGGTCGGTCGTAAAGTAGCGAGGAGCCGGGGCGGGACCGGAAGGCCCCGCTTCCAATTGGAAATCCCCATCCTCTGCGGTGTCCGGGGACGCTGTATCCACTCGAACTAGGCCTCGTTTGATCAGATTGGACAGGATTCCGCCGACCGGTTGTCCCCATTGCGATTCAATGCTGCTTTTGGTGATCCCCGGTTGGTAGGCGATCAAGGACAAGCAGTCGATGGCGGGTTGAGAAAGCTGGGCTTCGCGCGGAGTCGGGTTCAAGCTTTCCAGCAACGGCAATGCGGACTCGCATAGACGCATCCGATAGCCGGAGCCTTCGCGTACGATCTCCAGTGTCGAGCTTTGTTCGCGCAACGACTGATTGAGCTGTCGGACTGCCTCCTCGAGTTCAGCTTCATGAAAGTCCTTCAGCAGGCCGAACAAACCCTCAAGCGGAACCGGGCTTCCATCCTGCATACCTACGAAGACGACCGCTTCGACAATGGAGCATAAATCGATCGGGATTCCATCGGATTCGGCCGGAAGGTGGACGGGCTCCGAAGCCCCCGACTCATCCGCAGTGGGATTCGGCCATGTTCCAGGCGACATTGCGGTTGCTGAATCGGAGCGGTCAGGCTCCGCATTTTGGTCTTCCGCGAACAGCGAGCGTTCGGATGCACCGGGCGTATCGAGTGCAGTATCGCGATCCTCAGCTTGGGACGAAGTGTTCGGCTCCTCGAATTGAAGCGCGGCCGCATAGGCGTTGCTCAAGTCTTCGAGCGAGATCTCGTCGGACGCAGATTCGGCATCAGCCGCGATCGAGGCGTCGGGGGCTTCCCCGGGTTCAGTCAGTTTTTCGACACGCCGCAGCGGCTTGCGTCCTTGCACGAAAGTGCGTCCTCATCCACGTGAAATGGGGCCGATGCTACGCCCTCGGATCGCCAAGTGAAGTCTTGATGGGCGTTCTAGATCGCATCGATGCATTGAGAATATAGACTCGGTACCTGCGCCGCAACCTACCCTGCTCTCCGC
>JBKCUI010000130.1:0-21482 GCA_046318495.1 Pirellula sp.
CCGCTGAGGAGGTTTCCGCTGGATAGCAAGATCGATCCCGGCACCAAAGTCAGCCCGGCAGCATCGATCGCTTGACGCAACTGAATGGCGATCGCAGTGCTCGTGCTGCTACCGGTGTGCGTCAAAGTGATCGTCGCATCCACTGTATCGTTCGCGTTCACGAGAGAACGCGAAACGGTTTGCTTGAGCTGCAATGCCGGCTCAACAACTCGCAACAGGTTGGCAACCGAAGCAACTCCATAGCGATAGTCCATTCGGACTTCGGTATTCGGGGCTTGCCCAGCTACGTTTTCAGCCTTGTTCGGCACGCGGGTTATCAATCGGAACACCATTTGATCCGACGCGGAAACCACGTTGTCGGGACGGTTGGTAACCACACCCAAATCGATTGTCGACAACGAGGCCCCTTGAGCGATCCCGACCATGCCGACCTTGATCGCATCCCCGGAAAGATTCTTGCCGATGGAAACCAATTCGAGCGACTCGATGTTGAGCTGCGGTGCAAGCGACGATGCCAAACCGCTCAGCTCTAAAGCATGAACCCCTTCAGGAATTGTTGCTACGATCTCGAAGGTCGCTTGCTCGCCGATCGTCAAATCGGTTCCGGAGGTAAACGTATGGCTCGAGTCCACGAGCTTCATCGCCAACGTCACCGGAGCGATGGTCAGTGTCGACGCGTACGACTTGAGATAATCGTTGGCCGTCGTGCCAGGATCGCTGACATCGCCGGTTCGCTCGAAAGACAGCTTGCTATTGGCATTCAACTGGCCCGGTTCCCCGGGCAGGCTGCTCCATTCGACGTCGGCTTGCGTGTTGATCACGGAACCGGCATGCACGTCGTTAGCAACGATGACATCGTATTCGAAGCGAGCGGTTTGTCCTGGAGCGATGGAATTCCAGCTAGCCGTCAACGCACCCGACTTGTCGCTAAACGAGACAGGTTTCGCGGACCCAGAAATCCAACGCAAGGATCCTGGCACGTAGCTCATGCCTGCGGGTACCGACTCCGCTAGCGAGACGTCAAAGGCCGTGGCTCCGGTTGAAGGAGATCGCACATCCATGACCAAGGTAATCTTGTCCATGGCATCCACGATCGGTGTCTTCCACGTCTTGATCACTTCGACGTTCGGCTCGACCACGTTCATCGAAGCGGTCGAGGTATTGCTCCCACCGGTGTGGGAGATTGTGGCATTATTACGGAGTACAACCCCGGCTTGGACATCCAGGTCATTGATGACCGTCGCGGTGTAGACGACCTCGATGGTTTCGATTCGACTGTTGTCGCGGTCGGTGTTGATGACATCGCCCAACTTCATCGTCAACCGACGGGCTGCGTCGCGATCGTCGGCGCTGGTGCTTTCGAGCGATGCATTCTTAGCGATCTCTTCCGGAGAGAACGTTGCGAACTTCAAAGCATCGCTTGGAGTGATCGACACCAACTCACGGATAGCGAGACCGCGAGGCAAATTGAGTTGCAACGTCGCGGTGCTCAGCGTTCCTTCGGGCATCGCAATCCGAGCCATGAACGTCCCGGTTTCGCCAACGACCAAACGGTTGCTGGTGGTGGAAGCCTGGTCGGTCGCAATCAACGTATGTGCAACCGTCGCGTTGGCGATCCGCGTCCAAGCGCTGTCTGCGATTTTGCTGGTTGCGTAGTTCACTCCCTTAGGAACAGCTGCGTAGGAGACGACTTGGGCTTCGGAGGCAAAGTATCCAAAGAGACGTGCGGCTTCGCTGACTTCCAAGGTGTACGAAATGACGACTTGATTCGTCCCGGCAGCGGCGTTCGCCCCTGGAATGGTTTCCAGGAATCGCAATCCCTTGCCGAACAACGGATTGGCATCCGTTGCACTCTCCGGCGCCCATTTCCATTCACGACCGTTGGCATCGGTCACCTTGAGGTCCAATCCCGATGCAGGGATGATGTATCCGCCAGGCATCGTGTCCTTGATCAACGTGTCGAAAGCTCCCTTTGCGGAAAGCCCGGTGTTGGTGACCAAGACTTGGAAGCGAACCTTGTCGGCCGCATCAACGCCCGAAACGTTGGCATCGTTGCTGCCAGCAGGCGTTGGGACGCCTCGAGGATTGTCGGTCGACAGGACACCCTTGACGATGTTGAGGACCGGACGGGTGTACTGGATGTTGGTCAATGCGTTTTGGGACGCGCTGCCGTTGTTGGACGAGCCATACGTCGCGTTGGCCAAGTTGGTCAGCCACATGCCATCGGCAAACGGTTTGTCTTCCACAACGACAGTGATCAACAAATCGATGACGGTCGTTTGATTCTTCGTCGAATCCACATCGCCGTAGTTGAGCGACACGCGGTTGTTGGCCACATCAAGCGTGGCCTTGGGATACGAACCGAGCAACGCATGGAACGTATCTTGTGGTCCGAGTTGCAACGAACCGTTGCTCGGTGCAGACTTGGCATCCGCCCACTTGATCTGCGCTACCGAATGCACCGGCAACGGCAAGTAATCGTTGAGAACCAGGTCTTCGATGTCGCTGCTATTGACCGTTCGCGTGATGCGATAGGTCACCAAATCTCCCGCGACGGCTTGACGCTGTCCGACCACGCTTTGACCGTTGATCGCGTAAACGCTGGTTTGCAAACGACCGTTGGGAACTTGCATCCGCGTGCCGCTACCATCTTCTGCGGTCACTCCGGTTGGGTTAAATGTCTCGGGCTCCAGCGTCTCACCGGTAGCGGTCACGCCGGTGGTGAAAACATCCCGTTCATCGATGGAAGCATCCCCGGAAGCCACCGATTGTTGGAATGCATCCAGGACCTTGGCTCGATAGGTAATCGTTCCTTCGACCCCAGTCTTGTTTCCCTTGGCTGTCCAACCGCCAAACAACGTGCTGCCCAGGCCGACCGATTCCAATTCCTTGGACAGATAGATGCGATAGAGCACGCCACCGGATTTGGTCTCACCGACGCGGTCCAGCCCGAACTGGCTGGTAAGTTCCTTGCCCGCATCCAATCCCTCGACCCCAGCGACCGAGATCGTCACGGGTGCGTCTGCAATCCACTCTTGGCCGTTCGGAATCTCGGTTTCGAAGACGATGTTGTTCAAGCTGACGAAATCGGAGACTTGGAATCGCAATGCATACTCGACAATGTCTCCAGGGCCGATCCCTGCAGCATTGCTATCGGCAGCGATGCGAGCCGACTGCTGAACGGCAACGGCTTTCGCAACCAGTTCATGGGCTGCGATGTTGGTCTTGACCGATTGGATTTCAGCATCTTCGCCGGGCACTGGGGCTGGCTTGACCCAATCACCTGCCGCTTGCGAAGTAAAGGTAACTTCGGCCGGCACCGCCTTGATCGGGTCGATGATCACGGCCTCGCTGGCGTCCTTTTCAGGAACGTAGAACTTGACGATGTACGATCCATCGACACCGGGAACCCCTTGAATGGTGGGGATCTCAAGCTGCAGCATCGCATCCTTGGTCGGGACGCCGAGCTTGGGCTCTTGCACGAGTTTGTACTGTTCGGGTTTCCACGATGTTTCGCTCAAGCCGAGGTAAGCTGCTTCGGAATCGAAGGTGTTGACCAATTGCAAACGATCGATTTGCGCGCCGCTGGCGACGTCCACGCTGACGCGGTAGGCGCGAACGAAACTGGGGCCGTTGGCCGTTTCGTCTTCGGGCCCAAGATACTCAATCCGGGTGCTAACGACGCTCGGGACCAGGTCGAGTGACTTGGCTGCACCTCGCAAGCTTGGGTCGGTCGTCGGGTTGTTCAACGCATCCTTGCCGAACTGAAAACCGCCTGCAGCGACCAATTGAATCGATTCACCGAGCTCGGCATTCGCATCCACCGAGACTTGCATTTCAATCTGAACGGCCGGTTGATCGGCGACATAGCTGCCGAAGGGCAGTTCCAGTACGACCAATTGGCTGCCTGGCGTTCCTTGCAGCACTACGGGGCTGCCTTTGTTGTCCTTGGCCAACGGGTGCGAGACCTTGCCCGTGGCATCAAACGTCAACACCATTTCGCGAAGCGGGGTATCCAACAAAACCGCGCTACCGGGAACGTACCGCACGCCCCCTGCATCGTCTTTTCCTTGCGTGGGCAACACCACATCGATGTAGGGCCCATATCCGACAGCGTCACCCACGTTGTCAAACCGCAGTTGCAAGGTTTGCTTCTCGCCGATCAACGGTTGACTCGTCAGCGTATTCCAAGTGACGGCCGCATCGGCAGCCATCATAGCCCTCGGTTCGAGGGCCTCCGCCATCGGCTTGCGCACGATGCGATTCGATCTCTTCGACATTCCAAACGTTCCAAAAAATAGAGGATAGAAACGGATCGTCGATCCGGGAAACTACTCTCCTGACGCAACCGACGGACCAATCACCCGCAACCCTCGGGCCAATCGGCAAATCGTGCGTCTATCGCTCGATTCGCTGGAACGAATACAGGAACGCCTCCAAAAGACGGTAAGAAATACTTGCGACCGCAAGACTTTCCAGGCGGCCGGACTCCCCGACGCTCCGTCCCCTACCGGGCCGCACAGAGACAGCACAGGAAAAAGGTAAGGGGGAACTTACGGGATGCAGATACGAGAAACCGGGTGCGTTGCCAGCGCGATCGGCCGCTTGATTACCCCAGCGTCTTTACGAATCCCCGTCAAGCATGGCCTGCATATAGGCAGCGACTTCCCTGGCGGACTGGTCGCCGTCGCGCAATCGCTCGATGACTTGGCGACGTCGGGCGATGGGATGGTTCTGACTGAGTTTCCACTTGCCCTCAAGCCGCTCGATCGAGATCTCGATCCCGACGATATGCCCCAACATCCCTTCGATCACGGGTGAGTCGTCCGGGAATTCCCACGGCGTCTGGCCCGTCGACGCGGTTCGAGCCGCCTCGTACGTTGCGACGCTCTTCGCCACGATCTCTCGAATCCGCGCACGGTCGTGAAGGACTTGCACGCGTCCAATCGCATGCACGGCGATGTAATTCCATGTCGGAACCAAATTCGGGGCTTGATACCAAGCCGGCGACACATACGCATGCGGACCATGAAAGATGGCCACGGCTTGCTCGCCATCGAGCCCTTCCCAGTGCGGATTGGTCCGCGCCACATGGCCGATCAGACTGCCGTTCGAACCCATGGATACGTCGAGCAGCAATGGCAAATGGGTTGCAAAGGGCACTCCGTCTCGCACCGAAGTCAGAATGGCAAAACTGTACTGCTGCATGAAGGCATGCAACGCCTCGACATCGTCTTGTCGGAAATGGCCGGGAACATACATGGATGGAAGGGACCTCAAGGAATCAATGCACACGACCGGTAGACTGCGACGCCGTGCAGAGTGTTTGTACGTTGGGCACGGATCTCAAGACGGACCTAGCCGCAATCGGGTTCGCTGCCATGGAGCGAGCGATCAAGTGCACGTTGGGAGCAAACGACCACCGCCCCAGCGGACGACATCGTCGGTCGGCAACCCGGTC
Source organism: Pirellula sp. (assembly GCA_046318495.1). GTDB lineage: Bacteria > Planctomycetota > Planctomycetia > Pirellulales > Pirellulaceae > JBKCUI01. The sequence continues at coordinate 5,462 of JBKCUI010000130.1, forward strand.
TCGGCTTCGATGCGTTGGACTTCGTAGCGAGCTTCGGCCTCGGAAAGTCCATGCGAATTGATGGCGATCGCGGCCACCCGAACCGGCGCAAAGGCCCCGCCGGCCGAAGCAACGGTCTCGTACATCGCGACCACATCCCGCAGCGGTGGGATGCGGGCCCAACGAAAATCGCGCAGATGATGCATCTGCGCCCGATGCACCAACACCAACGATGTGGGTTGTGAGCCTCGCAGCAGCGGCAGTGTCGCAGTCGAAGCGGGATTGAGCAGCGATCCCTGGCCTTCAATGAAAACAACGTCTCGATTTTCGCTGCAAGCGATGACTTCTTGCTGAACCGCTCCCGATGCAAAATCCACTCGGATCGCATCCAGCGGAATCCCATCCCCTTCGAGCATGATGCCGGTCTGTCCTGTTGCCATGAACTTCGATCGCAATCCCGAATGAATGGCTGCGCGATGCAGGGCAATGGCCGCCGACATCTTGCCGATCGACATGTCGGTGCCGACAAACAGGACCCGCTTGCACGGCAGCAATCGGGCCAACCCCATCCCCGACACCACGCCTGATGGCTCCTGCCGAATATCCCAAATCCAACGCTCGGGTTGCAACGCGTCGCGAAGGCGGGGTTCCTGGCCCAATTGCGTGTGCAAACCATTGAGCACATTCAGGCCGCCTTGCAGCGAATCGACCAAATCGGGAAGCCACGCTTCCGGGAGTTTGCCCCCCAACGGCGCGATCCCGATGGCCAGCGTTTGCGGCCCATACGCGAGCGCTTCCTTGGCACTGGCCACGATCGGGATACTGCGACCTGCCAATGGGATGCCGGTCAGCGCTCCCAGATCTCCCCCGGCGGTTTGCAAATCGATCACCGCAACCACGCGCTTCGGAGCAAAGCGCAGAAGCGCTAAACCCGTTTTCCCGTGAATCCCTTGGATCCCGCCGTGCAGCAAGATCGCCAAACGGTCGGTCGCATCGTATTGAGGATGCTTAGGCATGCGTTACTCCAAGTCCAGGAAGCTCGCGATTGACCAAATAACCATCGTCGAATCGGCAACCGACGAATGGATCATTGCGAAGGTTTAGATGGCTGTCCAAATCCACGATATCGACCAGCCGTGCAAGCTGATTGGCGGCCGTGTTCCCCAGAACCGTCTGCGAATAGCACCCCAACATGACCGACAATCCCAAGGCTCGCGCAGCCGGGATCATCCGCAGCGCTTCGCTCATGCCGCCGCACTTGAGCAGTTTGATGTTGATGCCGCTGCATGCCCCTTGCAGGTCGCGTAAATCCTGACTGTTGCGGCAAGCTTCATCGGCCATCACCGGAATGGGCGATCGCTGGTGAACCGCCCGCAATCCGTTCAAATCGATCGGTGCAACCGGTTGTTCAACATGTTCGACGCGCCGCTCGGACAACCAATCGCACATCGTCAACGCATCCTCGACCGACCAACCTCCATTGGCGTCTACCGCGATCCGGACCGTCGGCGGCAACAGACGCAACACCGCTTCGAACATCGCCCGATCCGCCTCGATCCCCTCCGGCGACCCGAGTTTGAGCTTCACGCTCCGCACGACGCCTATTTCGAGCCATTGCACCCAGCGTCGCTGCGCGCGCTCCGGCGTCGCGATGCCGATGGTCACCGACGTGGGATGCGTTCCTCGCATCGGCAATCCCAACATCCGCCACACCGGCTGATGCACGGCCTTGCCCGCCCAATCGTAAAGGGCCATATCGATGGCCGCCCGCACAGAACTCGCTACGCCCGCTTGCACTAATGCCGTTTCGGCTTCGTGGCGTTGCCATGGATGAAAGGGCCGCACCATCGCGACCGTTCGCTCCAATTCGATGCCGAGAAAGTCCGAAGGTTGGTGGGTCGCCGGAATCGAAAACTCCGCCGCTTCACCGATCCCGGTGATGCCATCCTCGGTGACGTGAACTTCCCAATTCACCGAACTCGATTGCGTGCCGCGGCTGATCGCCAACGGCACGCGCTTGTGTACCTCGAACGCTCGGTAAGTCAGCTTCATCCTGTTCCCCCTGTGGCCACCGGGCGCCATCGCATCACGAAGTGGGTTCCGATCTTAGGAATCTCAAAGGGTTCTCCCTCGACGACCCATCCGTGCTGGGCATAAAAACCCATGGCCGATTGACGGGCATGGCACCACAATTCCCAACCTTCGCGCTCGGCAATCGATTGCACAAAGAACAGCAACTGCCCACCAATCCCATGGCCCTGCAACTCGCCCAACACGGCCATGCCTCGCAATTGAACCGACAACGCGCTCACCGATGATTGGGCTGCATGTGGGGCTTGTTCAGGGACCAGCAACGTCAAGCATCCCACAGGCCGCTCTCCGAGCGTCCCGACTACATGCCGCGTGCTGCTCAACTCGTCTCCCGCAAACAGCGTGGTCTCAAAAGGCATCCCCAACGGCTCGCGCAGCACACGGTACCGCAGATCGCGCACGACGGATAATCCATCTGGCAATCCACCTGGGTACGAAGTGCACTCGATGCGCAAAGGAGAATCCAAAGAAGATGGCATACCTTGGAGGACGCGTCCGGAGGATCAGCGTCCAGGGATGGGACGCCATTGGCTAGGTCGATTGGGATCACCGCGAAGATCATCGTTGCCACCGGGCACCCCGGATGTCAAGCGGCCTGGGGTCCCTGGAGCGATATCGGGCAACCCATTGCCGGGGATCTTGCGCGTTCCAGGTGGGTTGCCAAGATCGGTCAGCGTGCGATCTGGGCCGCTGCGAGTGCTCGTCCCGCTGCTGGAATCCGCTAACCGGGAACCGCTGCGCCCTTGCAAACGAGCCAGCATCTTTTCGGTTTCACCCAATCGCTGCTCGAGCTGTACATTGCGCTGTTCAAGTTCCTCAGCACGCTTTTTCTGCGCACGAAACTCGGACAGCAAGCGATCGCTTTCCAATTGGTACTGCCGCATGGCTGTCGTTCCGGGCCAACGCTGGCAACCGATGCTGGGCATCAGCAATGCCAACACCAAGCACGCGGCTCGCACCTGCCCACCTGCAGCCGTCGCACCGACACTTCGCATGCGTCCGTACCGCGGCCTTTGCAAGCTTGCTTGCTTCGTGGGTGTCGATTTGGTTGCTATCGTCACATCCATCATGCGCCGAACAGGACTCTTTCAACGTGGCCGCGGGAGCACTCCGACTGCATGTAGGAAATAGCAAGTTCCGTCGACCATCGGAAGAGCATTTCTCTCGCATCCAACCAACGACTCGCCACGCGTTCGATCGCGCGACGTAGCATGCGATAGCGATCGTCTTGAAGTTGCGAAATTCGAGTCGCATCCCATTTCGCTTCGCGGTTCCCCTTGGTTTTTCGTACTCGATGGCACACCAACGCGCAGCGTCCCCATCCCAACCCGACGCGTTAGCGAGGGATTCCCACTGGTTTTTCGTACTCGTACTCCGCGCTAGCAGTACTCGTACTCGTACTCGATGACACGGCAACGAGTACGAGCACGAGCACGAGGGGAACCCACCGTGCGCAACTTCAAAACGCGCAAGCGAAGGATTTCTACGTGGATTCTCCTCTGGACGACCCTCTCCCTCGCTTGCGCGTCGGGCTTGTAATGCATGCAATGCACGAAGATCGGGAGGGCGAGGCTCCTGCCGAGCTAAACGTCGACGGCGAGATGCGATTCGTCTTTCAGGTAAACCAAACCCGCATGTTTCGGTTCGGCAGGAGCCTCACCCTCCCGTGTCGAAAACGTCGCGCGGATACCAGCCCGACGCGATTGTTTTGAAGTTGCGCAATTCGAGTCGCATCCCATTTCGCTTCGCGATTCCCCTTGGCTTTTCGTACTCGTACTCCGCGCTAGCAGTACTCGTACTCGTACTCGTACTCGATGACACGGCAAAGCGCAGCGTCCCCATCCTAACCCGACGCGTTAGCGAGGGGTTTCCCCTGGCTTTTCGTACTCGTACTCCGCGCTAGCAGTACTCGTACTCCTACTCGATGACACGGCAACAAGTACAAGTACAAGTACGAGTACGAGGGGAACCCCACACTGCGCAACGTCAAAAAGCGCTTGCGACCCATGGTCGCGATCGACATTGCCATCATTCTTGCAGCGCTTGCCCAAACGTCGAGCCTCCGCTTCGAACGCAGATCAGCTATCACGTTTGTAACCTGAAGGACGCTTGCTTTACCCGAACGCTCTACCTTAGGGTTTGGATTAGTCGCCAACGAATCAGATGCCGAGTGCGACTTTTCGATACGCACGGAAGCCGTTGGAGAACGGCAGTGACGGTTCCCGCACGGGTTATCCACCTAGGCGAGGCTCGCTGGCAGCATCGATTCCAATCAAGGAGGTAGCCGTGTTCTCGTCAATTCGCTGGTCTCGATGTATTGAGGATTGCCAGATCGGACGTTCGAGGTCCGTCGGTGGTCTCGCTGGACTGTGGCTGTTCACAGTGCTGCTAGGCACTGCTAGTACCGCATACGCGCAAGCGCAAACAGCATCTTCGCAAGCCTCCACGGCTCAAAAGAGCCAAGCAGCCGCTCTCTCGCCGGGCGACCTCAATACCGAATACAGCCGCGTCTACATCTTCGTCGATCGCACTACATCTCTGGGCCACACCCATGGCATCGAAGGGCGTTTGAAGTCCGGGCAACTGATCGCCGACGGCAAATCCTCGGGCGAGATCGTGTTTGACATGCGCGCCTTCGAAGCCGACACGCCGACCGCCCGCAAAGTCTTTCAGATCGAAAAGGATCTGGACGCGGCGACGAAAAAGAAAGTCAACGAAAACATGCTTGGCCCCGAGATTCTCGATGTCAAACAGTTTCCAGAAGCACGCCTCGACAAAGCCACCCTCACGCCAACAGGCAAAACGTCCAATCGCAAGCTCCCCGAATTTCTCCTCGAAGGGGACTTCACGCTGCACAAAACCTCGCATCGCATCACGGCGGTATGCGACCTGGAACAAAAGGATGGTTGGCATCACGTGCGAGGCACGTTCAAGATCCTGCAGACCGACTACGGGATCAAACCCTACACCAAGATGCTCGGCGCTGTCGGCATCCAAGACGAACTGATCATTTTCGGAGACCTTTGGCTCGTGCCTGCACCATGATTGAGTTTCCTTCGGTTGAGAAGTCGGTCATCCGCAACCACTACGACATCACCACTCCTTTCTATCGCCTGTTTTGGGGCCCCCACATCCACCACGGATACTGGGAAGGGAACGAAACATCGGCCCGCGCCCAAGTCCAATTGACCGAAAGGCTCGCCAAGGCAGCAGCGATTCCCGTCGGTGCATCAGTCGTCGACGTGGGCTGCGGCATGGGTGGATCGAGCGTGTGGCTGGCGCAGCATCGCCAATGCCACGTGACCGGAATCACCCTCAGCCCTGTGCAACGCTTCTACGCAGCTATGGGTGCCCGCATGCGACGCGTTCGGCCCGCGCCGACATTCATTCGCACCGACGCCGAATCGTTCACGTTGCCTCCATCGTCGCTGGACGTCGTGTGGAGCATCGAATGCACCGAACACTTGTTCGACAAACCGGCCTTCTTTCGCAAAGCCGCATCGTGGTTGAAACCGGGTGGTCGCTTCGCCATTTGCGCTTGGTTGACCGGCGAAAGCCCATTGACCGAGCTGCAAACCGAACAAGCCCGCAACGTATGCAAAGGGATGTTTTGCCCCTCGCTCGGAGCCCAGTCCGATTACGTGCGATGGTTCGAAGAAGCCGGTATGACCATGGTCGATACCGGGCTATGGACTCGACACGTGGAAAAGACCTGGGAGATCTGCCTGGATCGCGTGCAGCGGTCCGGCGTGCGGCATTTAGCGAAACGACTGGGCAGCAACCACGTGCTGTTCTTGGATCACTTCCAAGCCATCCTCGACGCATACCGCTCAGGAGCCATGGAATACGGTTACTTTGTAGCGGAGAAGCGGACCTGATGACGACACTGGCAAATGCCAATGCAGCCTCCCCACGAACCATGCCTGCAGCGGCCCCAGGGACCGCGCCTGCAACGACGATCGCTCGCTGGGACTCGGGCCTGGCCAGAGGATTCGGTGTGGCCTTTGGACTAGGAACCCAACTGCTATTCCTGGTCACCGTGGTCTATCTGTTTCTGTTCCTGCGATATGGCGGAACGCTGCATCATCGCCATTGGTGGTGGGTGGATGCCGTGATGGCATTCGGCTTTGCCATCCCCCACAGCATTCTGCTAGCTCCTCCAACGCAACGTTGGATGCGGCAACGTATCCCTCCCGGTCTGCTCGGCTGCGTGCATTGTTGTGTCACATGCGTCAGCCTGCTGGCGATGTTCCACTGGTGGGGAACGTCCGATACGACCCTCTGGCATGCGACAGGCTGGTCCCAAGCCGCCGTGCTGATCGGATTCTACGGTTCGTGGGTCGCCCTGTTCTATAGCTTGTACTGCACCGGATTGGGCTACCAAACTGGACTGACCCAGTGGTGGTACTGGCTGTGCCGCGTCAAGCCTCCCCAACGCCCATTCGTCACTCACGGTGCGTTTCGTTGGATGCGCCACCCGGTCTACATGAGCTTTTTGGGACTGATTTGGTTTACGCCAAACATGACGCTCGATCACGCCATCCTCACCACCGTGTGGACGGCATACATTTACGCCGGGAGTTACTTCAAAGACCGACGGCTCCAACACTACATCGGACAGCCGTACCTCGAGTATGGCCGCAAGACGACCGGCCTGCCGCTGATCGGGTTCGGCTCACTGCGCAAATTCCAGTAGCCAACTCCAAAGCTTGCAAGCACCACACGCTTCGCCCGGAGATCGCATCACTGGCCGAGGACATAGGCAAAGATCAACGGCGCAACGATGGTGGCGTCGCTGGCGATCATGAACTTGGGGCACTCGGGATCGAGTTTGTTCCAAGTGATCTTCTCATTGGGAACCGCACCGCTATAGCCGCCATAGCTGGTGTCGGCATCGCTGATCTGGGCAAAGTACGCCCACCGCCGAATGTCGGGTTTACGCAGATCCTGGATCCACATCGGGACGGCGCAGATCGCGAAATCCCCCGCAATCCCGCCACCGATCTGAAAGAACCCGATCGGGCGTTTAGCGGACTGCGCGCGATACCACTCGGCCAGATGTTGCATCTGCTGCGTGCCGCTCTTGAGCGCCGTGTGAGAACGCACCGTGCCATCCATCACGCGGGCTGCAAACATGTTGCCCAGCGTGCTGTCTTCGATGCCCGGAGAATAGATCGGAATCCCCGCTTCTTTCGCAGCGATCATCCACGAGTGCTCGCGCGGGATCTGGTAGTGCTGCTCGAGGCTCTTGTCATCGAGGATGCGAAACATGTATTCGTATGCAAAGTACTGCTCGCCCCGATCGGCCGCATCGGTCCAGTACTTCACCAAGCGATCTTGCATGTGCATCATCACCGTCTCGGGGATGCACGTGTCGGTTACCCGGTTGTATCCCGAGTCTCGGAGCGCGACTTCGTCCTCGGTGCTCAAAGCCCGCCAGTTTTGAATGACGCGATACTCGCGATGGGCAAAGAGATTGAATAGATCTTCTTCGAGGTTGGCCGCCGTGCACGAGATCGCATGGATTTTGCCAGCCCGGATCATCTCCGCCAGCGATATTCCAAGCTCGGCCGTGCTCATGGCTCCAGCCAGCGATACGAGCATCCACCCCGACTCATGATCGATGAAGTGCTTGTAAGCCTTCGCCGCAGACAACGTTTCGCGCGCGTTGTAATGACGAAAGTGCTTTTCCATGAAGGCAGTAATGCTCATTGCGCCGCCTACCTATCCCAGCCAAAGAGTTTTGAGTTCTGATCGACGACGGTCTGCGACCGCCACAGCCCCATGCGCAACATCGCATGGAACCGGTCCAATCGCTTCGCGTTTACTGCCGCGACATCGGCATGACGACGTACGAAAACTGATCGTCGGTCACGAACAAAGCCGGCTCGGTGTTGCTCTTGACCTCGATGTGAAACGCTTTGTCCGGCTCGAGGACTTTGAAGAAATCGGCGACGAAGCGGTGGTCCATGGTAATCTGAACCATCTCGCCAACATACGAGATCGGCATCTCGATTCGCGATTGCCCAACGTCGGCAGTCTTGGCGGCCACAGTCAACGTACCGTCGGCAAACGTGAATTCGACGCCGCGGCTATCGGGATCCGCCACGATCGACGCTTGGCGAATCGCCGTCAAAAAGGGACCGACCAATCCGCCGATCCGGGTGCGGCCTTCCGAGGACGGAATCACCATCCTCCAGTTGGGATAACGCCCCTCAACCAAGTGGGAGTAGATGGTGCACCGGCTCGAACGGATCAACACGTCGTTGCTGCGAGCCGCGATCTGCACGTTGATGTCTTGATCGGAAACGGCCCGTTCAACGATTTGCAAGGTCTTGCTAGGAATGATGGTCGATGTGCCGGCGCTTTTGTATCCGTTGACCGGATGCCCCTTGCCGCTCATGCAAGCCAAGCGACGTCCGTCGGTCGCCACAGCGGTGATCGTCTCGCCATCGATCTCGAACAATACGCCACCCAACTGATAGCGCGTGCTCTCGTTGTCGGTGGCAAAGACCGTTCGCTTGACCAACTCTCGAAACAACCCGGCGGGGACTTCAAAATACGTTTCTTCTGCAAAGCCGTTTACGGTCGGGAACTCATCGGGATTGCTCAGCGGCAAATGAAACTCGGAGTGCTGGCCGTAGATGTCCAACGAGTTGGCGGTCGTCTCCACCGTCAACGTCTCGTCGGTGCACTCGCGGAGAATGTTGCCCACGCGGCTGATGCTCAACAACGCCTTGCCTGGGACTTCGACTTGCACATCCTCGACCTCGAGCCGCACACCGGTCTCTTGGTCGGTCGCCATCAAGACCACGCTATCTTTCGTGGCTTCGACCTTCACGTTGTTCAGAATGTCCTTCGGACTGCGCGTCGGAGCCAGCGAAGCGGCAATCTGGAATGCGCTCTGGAACTTGGAACGATCAAACACAATTTTCATGGCACACCCACCCGGTGGAGGAACAAGCCGGCCAGCGCGGCGCGGCTCGGAGATACTCAAACTGTCTGCGGCAAAAGTTGCCTGCGGCGAATCGGCGTGTCGGCGAATCGCTGGCCTGTTGCAGCAACACCATGCCGACCAGCCCGCAGACCGCTCTACGCTAGCTTTTCTTCACCATGTTGTACCCCTTGCGAGGCATTTCTTGAAGTAGGGCCCCACCGACCTGGAAAACGCCACGGCTTCCCGTAGTGGATCTTGCTAAAGATCCCTCCCACCTCCTTGACTCAGTCCACCCAATTCCCGACCTGAACCAGTACGCTTTGACAGCGCTCAGGATCTTTAGCAAGATCCACTACAGGCTTGGCGTGGGGAATCCTTGAGATTCGCGATTCCCCTCCGATTTTTTCGTACTCGAAGCCACATCAACGCGCAGCTCCCCAATCCCAACCCGAAGCGTTAGCGAGGGATTCCCTCCGGTTTTTCGTACTCGTACTCCGCATTAGCAGTACTCGTACTCGTACTCGATGAAACGCCAACGAGAACGAGTACGAGTACCATTTCATTGAGTACGAGCACGAGGAGCCCCCATAGTGCGCAGCTTCCCTCGCTCGCGCGTCGCGATGGTACCCTATCGACTATTCCGTCCGTAGGTTTCGGTGAATTCCCCAAGCCATCCCGAGACGGATGCCCCCAGCCGCCCCGTCGGACAACGCCACATCCAATTGCCGGTCGAAGTCCCCGGCGTGTTCATCCGCGCGTTGGCCGGCAGCCCGAGCAAATCTTGAATCGGAGAAATCGCCAAGCACGCCACCGAACCCCAAATCGCTCGCATCATGCCGACATGGATCTGTTCCGGAGAACATCCCAGATACCGCATCGCAAACTGCTTCTCGGCGTCGATCTCCGCTTGCGATCGCGTGCTTCCCTCACCCGCCACACTCTCGTACCAGCCGACGACCGTGTCATTGTCGTGCGTCCCGGTGTACGCGATGCAATGGACCGGATAGTTGTGCGGCAGATCGATCGACGAAGCCACGCCACCGCCGAACCCAAACTGCACGATCCGCATCCCTGGAAACCCAAATGCGTCCCGCAATTGATGCACTTCGGGAGTGATGAACCCGAGATCCTCCGCAATGACCGGCAACTCCTGGCCAGGCCCTTTGCCAAACGCGTGCAAGATCGCATGGAACAAATCGTGCCGGGGCCCTGGCCGCCATTGACCTATCCGCGCATCCGGATAGCCGGATGGAATCTCCCAGTACGATTCGAACCCTCGGAAGTGATCGATACGGACCAAATCGCACCATTGCAGAATCCGTCGAAACCGCTTGATCCACCATTCGAACCCGCTCTGGCGATGCACATCCCATCGATACAGCGGATTGCCCCAACGCTGGCCCGTGGCCGAGAAGTAATCGGGAGGCACTCCAGCCACCACCGTCGGTTGACCGCGCTCGTCGAGCTCAAACAAAGGCTGCCCCGACCACACGTCCGAACTATCCATCGACACAAAGATAGGAATGTCGCCGATGATGCCCACCCCGTGCTCGGCCGCATACCGCCGCAGCTCTTGCCATTGCCGCTCAAAGATGAACTGGATGAAGGCTTCAAAGTCGCACGCCGTCCGCAATTGCTCATGCCATTGCTGCAACGCCCCATGCTCGCGGCGAACCAATGCCGGATCCCATTCGGTCCAAGCTCGATCCTGATGGTAGGCTTTGCAGGCCGTGAACAAGCAGTGCTCGTACAACCAGTAGCCTTGCTCATGCCGAAAGTGCTCCCACGCGCCATGCAGATCGTGACGCGTTTGTTGAAAGCGACGGAACGCGATCCGCAGCAACTCCATCCGCTTGCTTGACGACTTTTCAAAGTTCACGCGCTGCAGATCGTCGCGCTGAATGTCGGCGATGGCCGAATCCCAATCCTCTTGCCGCAGCAACCCATCGCGCACGAGCAGCGCCGGACTGATCAACAACGGATTTCCTGCAAACGACGAAGGAGATTGGTAAGGTGAAAACCCATAACCCACCGGCCCGGTGGGCAAGATCTGCCACCATCGCTGCTTGGACGCATGCAGAAACCGCACGAACTCATAGGCCGATGGACCGATGTCCCCCGACCCGAGATCCCCGACGGCCCACGGACCATCGGTCCCAGGATGCCCATCCGGATGGGATTCTCCTGCGATGCGAGGAGGCAACGACGTGACATGCATCAACTGCCCGCTCGCGCGGCGAAACAAACTATCCATGCTGATGAGCTCTCCATGAACCAAAACGCGAAGGGCATCGGTGGTCGCGACCGCACCTCCTGGGGACATCGCACGCGCTCCGATCGCGCATGCCTTCGTACCGGATCGACCAACCCTAGAATTCGCAGTTGCCCGGCGTGCGCGGGAACGGGATCACATCGCGGATGTTGGCCATGCCCGTGGTGTACTGCACCATGCGTTCAAGCCCCAATCCGAATCCGGCATGCGGCACCGAACCGTAACGTCGCAAGTCCAAATACCACCAATAATCCTCAGGCCGCAATCCCGACCCTTCCATCCGCGCCAGCAACACATCCAATCGCTCTTCGCGCTGGCTGCCGCCGATAATTTCGCCCACCCCCGGTACCAATACGTCCATCGCCGCCACGGTCTTGCCGTCGTCGTTGAGCCGCATGTAAAAGGACTTGATGTCCTTGGGATAGTTGTAAAGGATGACCGGCCCCTGGACATGCTTTTCGGTCAGATAGCGCTCGTGCTCGGATTGCAAATCGGTCCCCCAACTCACGGGATACTCGAATTTCTCTCCGCTTTTCATCAAGATGTCGACCGCTTCGGTATACGACAAATGCACGAAGGGCTTGTCGAGCACCAACTGCAATGCGGCGGTCAGCCCTGGCTGTATCCGCTGTTCAAAGAACGCCATGTCCTCCGCGCAGTGCGTGAGCACTTCGGAAATCATGTACTTCAGATAGCGTTCGGCCAACTGCATGTTGTCGATCAACTCGAAGAACGCCGCTTCCGGCTCGATCATCCAAAACTCGGACAAGTGCCGCGAGGTGTTCGAGTTCTCGGCGCGAAACGTCGGACCAAACGTGTAGATCTTGCCCAGCGCACAGGCATACGCTTCCCCTTCCAATTGACCGCTCACGGTCAAGTAGGAAGGCTTGCCAAAGAAATCCTGGCTCACATCCACCTTGCCTTGAACCGTCGGCGGATTGTCGATGGGCAACGTGGTCACGCGGAACATTTGCCCCGCCCCTTCGCAATCGCTGGCCGTGATCAACGGCGTATGCACGATCACGAAGCCTTCTTGGTGAAAGAACTCATGCGTGGCATAGCTGAGCCGATGCCGCACGCGCGTCACCGCGCCGAACGTGTTGGTGCGAGGACGCAAATGGGCCCACTCGCGAAGCTTTTCAAACGTATGCTGCTTCTTTTGTAGCGGATACTCGGTGGCGCTGGCCGTCCCCAACACCCGTAGCGACGAAGCCAGCAGCTCTGTCGATTGCCCTTGTCCACCGCTAGCCTTGATCTCGCCAGAAACCACGATGCTGCTGCCGACGTTCAACGTGAGCACATCCGCTGCGTAATTGGCCAACGTCCCCTCGGCGATGATCTGCAAATTGCCGAACGAGCTGCCATCGTTGATCTCGATGAAGCTGAACCCTCCCTTGCTGTCCCGCCGGGTTCGAACCCAGCCGCGGACTTCGGCGGTGCTGCCGATCGACTCTGGGAGACGTGCTTGCTTGACCGAGATCCATTGCGTCATGGTTTGATTGCCGAAGAGAAGGAAACGATGCGATCGGTCCTCCCCGATCTGCCGTCGTTATTTTCGGCAGGATCGGCAAAATTCCAAGCGGTCTTTACGGTTTTACAAGCCCGGCTTGGGGGGCGAGGGGGGCGCTTCCCAACCGACGCTACCGCGTGCGTTGACTTTGCGACGGAAAACCTTGTCTCCGCACGTGACAAACAGCACGTTGCGATCTTTTCCACCAAACCCGACATTGCTCAAAAATCCCGTGTGGGGCTTGGGCAAGATCTGGTTGACCCGTCCCAGCGGATCGAGCACCTGCAACCCGATGTTGGTGGCGACGTACAGATTCCCGTTGACGTCGGTCTTCATGCCGTCGGCTTGCGTGCGACTGGACGTGTCGTTGATATGCAGATGCCCATATTCTTGGCGATCGGAAAGCGAGCCGTCGGCACCGATCGCGAAGCAATACGTGAAGCGGCCCTCGCTATCGGCCACATGCAACCACGATTGATCGGGGGATGCGGTCAAGCCGTTAGGAGCCGCGAGCCCGGTGTCCACCACGCGGTTTTCACCGCTATACGACACGAACATGATCCGCTTGTTGGCTGGATCGGTGTAGTAAATCCCTTTCATCGTCGCCGTCAAATCGTTGCAGGTCGTGTCGGCCACGAGCACTTCTTCTTTGCCCTCAGCATCGTAGCGGACGATCTTTTTGCCGTTGTACTGGCAGGCATAGAGCTTTCCATCGGGACCCAGCGTCAATCCGCTCGCGCCGCCGGTGTTGCTGGCGAAGCGTTCGACTTTCGGATTCGGAGTATCGGCACCGGTTACTTTGAAGATCTCGTTCTTGCCGACATCGACGAAGTACACGTTTCCGTCGCGATCGACGGCGGGTCCTTCGGTGAACTGATGCCCTTCGCTTACCAACTGCCATTCCTCACCGGGAATGAGGAGATTCACCCGCGCGGTTTTTTGCGTGCCGCGCTCGATCGGTTTGGGATGGTCTCGCCACAACCAACGCATGGCATCGGGCATGATGGCCGCGCCTTGCTTGCCGTTGTGGCCGCCATGCCCCCACACGTGCTCGACTTCATAGCCGGAGTACTCCAGCGCCGAGAGCATTTGCAAGTTGGCAACATACCAATCCCCAGCGTAGATATTGAGATCGCGGTCGCCGTCTTGCAAAAAGATCCGAAGCGGTTTAGGGGCGGTCTTGCGAATCGACGTCGAGAGCTGATCGGCTCCTCGCAATCCCACGAATGTGCCGATCGTCGAGAGGACGCGACGGAATTGATCGGGGCGTTCCCAAGCTGCATTCAGCGCGCAGATCCCGCCGGAACTGGCTCCCGCCAGAGCGCGGTCGTTGGGATCGTCGCTGATGGTGGCGTGCTTGCGAACCTCTGGCAGCATCTCTTCGATCAGAAACCGGGCATAGCGATCCCCGAGCCCATCGTATTCAAAGCTGCGGTTGAATCGCGGCTGAGCGCCATCGATGCCACTCTTGGGACGCACGATTCCAGGCTCGACGAACAGCCCGACCGTGACCGGCATCTCCTTGGCATGGATCAGGTTGTCCATCACGATCGGCAGCTTCCATTCGTTGGCTCGGTTGAGTCCGTCTTGGACCACGATCAAGCTTGCTGGGACGTTGGCTTGCAGCTGCGCCGGCAGATAGATGTGGTAGTTGCGAACCGTTCCTGGGTAGATGGAACTGTTCCAAGTGAACGGACCCAAGATCTTCCCTTCTGGGACTCCGGCTTTGCGGACCGAATCGGGATGGACGTCGTAGGATTCTTCTTGCGACAGGGCAGGGGAGGGGAACATGCCCACCAGGAACATCAGTGGAAGGAAGGCACTGAGAATCGCATCGCGCCAGGCGTGGCGGTGAGAAAGTGTCGACATGGCTTTTTCCGTGAGAGAATGACGGGGAGGGAAGGTCGAAGTATAACTCGGAGTAGTCCTGATCGATACACGGCAGCCATTTACGATGGCGGGAACGATTCCTAGGACGCGCCCCATACATTCGGTCCGTGCTGTCGGTTCCAATCGCATTTCATTCTCCAAGGATTCCCACCCATGCAACGCTGTCTGCTCTCCGCTTTCACCTCACGATTGGCTTGGATGACGTTGGCACTATGGGCCATCGGCCCATCTCTGGCCGCGATCGCCGACGACAGTCAGTACACGCTCGGTCCCGACTCGCAGCGCAAGGACGGGGTCCCGGTGGGCAAGATCATCGAACGGACTTGGGACAGCAGCGTTTTTGAAGGGACGCATCGTCGATTCTCGATCTACGTGCCGGCGCAGTACGATGGCCAAGAACCCGCTGCGGTGATGGTCTTTCAAGACGGCCACTCGTACGTGAATCCGACCGGTCGCTTTCGAGCGACTGTCGTGATGGACAATCTGATCCATGCCAAGGAGATGCCGGTCACGATTGGGATCTTCATCGATCCTGGGCACAAGCGACCGTTGCCAGAGAAGGCGGGTTGGGAGCCAGCACCCGAGAATCGGTCGTTCGAATACGATTCGGTATCGGACTTGTATGCGACGTTTCTCGAAAAGGAGATCCTGCCCGAGGTCGCCAAGGAATACAAACTCACCGACGATCCGAATCGCCGGGCGATCGCCGGCATCAGTTCGGGAGGCATCTGCGCCTTCACCGTGGCATGGCATCGCCCCGATATGTTTCGGCGCGTGTTGAGCCATGTGGGGAGCTTTGTCGACATTCGGGGAGGGCACAACTATCCACCGATGATTCGCAAGACCGAGAAGAAGCCGATCAAGGTGTATTTGCAAGACGGTAGCGGCGACTTGGACAATCGCTTTGGGAACTGGCCGCTGGCCAATCAAGAGATGGCAGCGGCGCTCAAGTTCAAGGGTTACGACTACGAGTTCGTGTATGGCAGTGGCGGTCACAACGACATTCACGGAAGCGCGGTGTTGCCTGACGCCATGCGATGGTTGTGGAAAGACTAATCGCCCCACCCATCCTACGGTTCGCGTTCTCGCCCATCCCAACCCGACGCGTTAGCAAGGGAATTCCCCCTGGTTTTCCCTCGATGTCACGGCAACGCGCAGCGTCCGCATCCCAACCCGACGCGTTAGCAAGGGATTTCCCCCGGCTTCTTCGTACTCGTACTCCGCGCTAGCAGTACTCGTACTCGTCATCGATGACACGGCAACGCGCAGCGTCCCCATCCCAACCCGACGCGTTAGTTTTGAAGTTGCGATTTTCGAGTCTTATCCCATTTCGCTTCGCGAT